>NZ_JCAKNE010000030.1:0-56255 GCF_059515965.1 Propioniciclava sp. LT432
TTCGGGGGTGTCGTTGCCTCGCGTAAGGGTCTCCGCCTGAACGATCCGGGGATGGAGCTGACCTTGAGCGAGCGCAGGGCTGTCACGGTGAAGAAGGCGTTGGCCTACAAGGGGGCGGACCGGGCCGGGAAGTCGCGGATCCTGGACGAGTTGGTCGAGTTGACGGGCTGGCATCGTGACTATGCGCGGGCGGCGTTACGGGAGGTGCTGGTCGTCAAACCGGTCCGGCCTCGCAAGCCGCGGTCGCGGGTCTACGGCGATGACCTGCTGCCCGCCCTGGTGCGCTGTTGGACCCTGTTGCGGGCGCCGGCGGGGAAGATCCTGGCGCCGTTCATGCCCGTGCTGGTGCCCCTGCTGCGGGTGGAGGGGGAGATCGTCTTGGACGACACCCAGGCCGAGTTGTTGGCCGGTATCTCGGCGGCCACGATCGACCGGATGCTCGCCGGGGAGCGGAAGCGGATGACGCTACGCGGCCGGACGCACACCAAGCCGGGGTCGTTGTTGAAACACCAGATCCCGATCCGCACGTTCGCTGACTGGGACGATGCGACGCCGGGGTTCGTCGAGATCGACCTGGTCGCCCACGACGGTGGGGTGGCCTCGGGTGAGTACTGCTACACGTTGACGATGACCGATGTGGCGACGGGGTGGACGGTGAACCGGTCGGTGCCGAACCGGGCCCGTCGGTGGGTGATCGAGGCCATCGACCACGCCGCCGGGATGTTCCCGTTCCCGATCGTGGGGATCGATTCCGACAACGGGTCGGAGTTCATCAACCACCACTTCCTGCACTACTGCGAGACCCGCAAGATCACGTTCACGCGCGGGCGGGCGGGGAAGAAGAACGACGGCTGTTACGTGGAGCAGAAGAACTGGGCCCGGGTGCGGGAGTTGGTCGGCTACTACCGGTACGACACCGACGCCGAGCTCGAGCTGCTGAACCGGATCTGGGCGTTGGATGACGCGTTCGCGAACTACTTCCTGCCCAGCCTGAAGCTGGCCTCCAAGCACCGCGACGGCGCCAAGGTCGTCAAGAAGTACCACCAGGCCGCCACCCCGCACCAGCGTGCCCTCGCCCACCCCGCGACCCGGAAACGGCCCGTGATCACGATGAACGCCCGGTTCAAGAAGCTTCGCCTCGGTGCCCTGCAACGCGAGATCCTCCACCACACCGGACGCCTCGAAGCCCTCGCCCAGGCCAAGGGCCGTACCGCCCGGCAACGCCGTGCCGCGACCGGCTGAACCGGAGGAGACACGTGAGGCAACGACTCCTGCCGAACCGGAGGTCACAGGTGAGGCAACGACCTAATCCATCCGGAGGTATTGACATGAGGCATCACGGGGGTCAGAGTGCCGACGCGAGCGCGACGAGGGTGGGTGAGGTCCCGGCGTCCACCCGGACGTCGGCCAGCGCGTCCGCACGCGTGGGGCCGTGGTTCACGATCACCAGCGGCTTGCCCTGCTTGACGACGTGGAGGGCGAACCGCAGGCCCGACATCACGGTGAGTGACGAGCCGGCGACGAGCAGGGCGTCGGCCGCGTCGATCATCCGGTAGGACGCCTCCACGCGCGGCTTCGGAACGGGCTCCCCGAAGAACACGACATCCGGCTTGAGGACGCCGCCGCACACGTCGCACGCAGGGACGACGAAGTCGTCGGGATCCTCGATGTCGGCATCGCCGTCCGGACGCAGTTCGGCCGAGCCGGCGGGGATGTGGCCCGTCACGCCCGGGTTGGCGGCCTCCAAGCGGTCCTGCAGGGTGGCGCGGGAGGAGAGCGTGCCGCAGCTGAGGCAGACGACGCGGTTGATCAGCCCGTGCAGGTCGACCACCTCGCGCGAGCCCGCCTCGGCGTGCAGGTGGTCCACGTTCTGGGTGATGACGGGGACGCCGAGCGCCGCGAGGGCCTGGTGGCCGGCGTTGGGGTGCGCGGCACCGAAGCTGCGGAACCCCATCATCGACCGGAACCAGTACCGCCGCCTCGCCTCGGGATGCCGGACGAAGTCCTTGTACTGGATCGGGTTCGTCGGCCTGCTGTCGGGCCCGCGGTAGTCGGGAATGCCCGAGTCGGTCGAGATGCCGGCACCGGTCAGGGCCACCCACGGTCGCCCACGCAGGGCGGACGCCACGGCCTCGACCTGGTCGGGAGTCGGTTCGGGGATCGGCACGGCTCAGAGCCTACGTCCGCGGAACGGCGCACACGTCGGTGAACCCGGCCGGCGGGACGCCGAGTCCGATGTTGAAGCGGGCCCACAGGTTCACCTGGGCCACCGTGGCGGACAGCCGGACCAGGTCGTCGTCGCCGAACTCCTTCCGCAACCCGGTGACGACCTCGGGATCCACCGCTGCCGGGGTCACCGACAGCCCGTGCGCGTACAGCACCGCGAGCCGTTCCCCGTGCGTCCAGGCGCGGGCCCGTTCCGGGAGGTCGGCCTCGGCCACGGCGGCGGCCTGCGAACCCAACCACCGCAGCGCGGCGAGGTCGGCGTCCGTGACGCCGTCGGCGTGGTGGTCGTGCCAGTTCAGGTCGAGGCAGAACGCGCACCCGGCGGTCAGCGAAGCCGTCAACCGCACCAGGCGCAGGACGCGCGCCGAGGGGCGCCGGTGCTCGACGAGGGCCTCCAGCAGCCCCATGCCCAGCGCGAGGCGCGGCACCCGGGCGAGCAGGCGGGCCGGGACCATCCGGCGTCCGGTCACGCGCTCTGAAATGTTGACCCCCCAGCGCAGCGGGAGCCGAATGCGGTGGGGTTCGTCGATCAGCGGCATGGTGCCATGATGCAGGCATGCGAGCACTGGCGAAGATGCAGGCCGGCCCGGGACTCGAGCTCGTGGACCGCCCGGAGCCCGAGTGCGGGGACTGGGACGTCAAGATCCGGGTGCTGCGGGCCGGGCTGTGTGGCACGGACCTGCACCTGCAGCAGTGGGACGACTGGGCCGCCTCGATGGTGCGCGTCCCCCAGACGATCGGCCACGAGTTCTACGGCGAGATCGTCGAGGTCGGCCACGAGGTGAAGGAGCTCCAGCCGGGCGACAAGGTCTCCGGAGAGGGCCACATCGTGTGCGGCTACTGCCGCAACTGCCGAGCGGGACGCCGTCACCTCTGCATCCGGACCATCGGGTTGGGCGTCAACACGGACGGGGCGTTCGCGGACTACGTGGTGCTCCCCGTCGAGAACGTCTGGAAGCACCGCGACTGGGTCGACCCCGACCTGGGCGCCATCTTCGACCCGCTGGGCAACGCCACCCACACCGCGCTGCAGTGGCCGATGGCCGGCGAGGACGTCCTCGTCACCGGCGCCGATCCCATCGGCGTGATGGCCGCCGCGATCGCCCGCCACGCGGGCGCGCGCAACATCGTGGTCACCGACCTGTCCGACTACCGGCTCGCACTGGCGGACGCCGCGGGCGCCGACCTGGTCGTGAACTCGGGCACCACCCGCCTGCGGGACGTCCAGCTGGGGCTGGGCATGAAGGAGGGCTTCGACATCGGCCTCGAGATGTCGGGCGCGCCCGCGGCCGTGGCGGAGATGATCGACAACATGACCCACGGCGGCAGGATCGCGATGCTGGGCCTGCCGGCGTCCGACTACGCCATCAGCTGGGGCAAGGTGATCACCCACATGCTCACGATCAAGGGCATCTACGGCCGGGAGATGTTCGAGACGTGGTACCTCATGACGTCGATGCTCTCGACGTCGGATCGCCTCAAGGACGCCGTCCGTTCGGTCATCACGCACCGCTTCCCGGCCGAGGACTGGGAGGAGGCCTTCGCCACCGCACGGTCGGGCCAGTGTGGAAAGGTCATCCTCGACTGGAGCTGAGGCACCTCTGGCCTCCCGGGGTGCGGTGAACAATACTGGCGGGCATGACAGGGTGGAACGCAGGTACGTCAGCCGGCGGTGACCCGGGTGCGGTCACGATCCTCGAGGGGGCCACCTTCTGCGTGTCGGCCTCGAACGGCGACATGATCCATGGCTCCGCCCAGGGCTGGTTCTACCGGGACACCCGAGCCCTGTCGCGGTTCAACCTCCTCGTCAACGGGGTCCACGTGGAGCCGCTGGACGTCTACACCCGGAGCTCGGACCGGGCGATCTTCCTCGGACGCCTGCGCAACCCGGAGGGGCACGAGAGCACCCTGATCGTCGAGCGGGACCGGACGGTCGGGTCGGTGCTCCGCGAGGAGGTGACCGTCCGCAACTACGCCAACGAGGCGACCCGGTGCACCTTGCACATGAAGCTCGACTCGGACTTCGCCGACCTGTTCGACGTCAAGGGCGGACTGGCCGGTCCCACCCACGCCATCCGGCAGGGCTCCGCCACGCCCGACTCCTTCTGGTTGGAGGCCACGGTGGACGACCTGACCAGGCGCGCCACCGTCGTGTGTCCCGGCGCCTCGGTCCAGTCGGACGGCCTGCGGATCGCCCTGACCGTGCCCCCGAAGGGTGCCGCGTCGGCGACCTTCACGGTGGTCCCGACCCGGACGCCCAGCGACGTCGAGCAGCCGAACGATCACCACCGCCACACCGAGCGCCTCCGCGAGGAGCGTCGGGCTTGGCTGGCCCACCTCCCGGTGATCGAGTCGGACGAGGAGGACGTCCAGGCCGCGCTGCACCGGTGCCTGGTCGACCTCGCGGCGCTCCGGATCGAGGAGCCCATGTATCCCGGACGCACCGTCGTCGCCGCCGGTGCCCCGTGGTTCATGACCCTGTTCGGCCGCGACTCGATCCTGACGTCGATCCTGTCCCTCCCGGCGGATCGCTCCCTGGGCCTCGGCACTGCCCAGACGCTGGCGTCCCTCCAGGGCCGGGAGTTCCGGCCGTCCAACGACGAGGAGCCGGGGCGCATCCTGCACGAGGTGCGCCACGGGCGCGCGGCGACCGAAGCCCTCGGCGGCACCGGCATCTACTACGGGACGGCCGACGCCACGCCGCTGTTCGTCCACCTGGTCGGCGAACTCCACCGCTGGGGCGGGCTCTCCGACCACGACCTGGAGACCCTGTTGCCCCACACCGACCGCGCCCTGCAGTGGGTCCAGGAGTGGGGGGACCGCGACAAGGACGGCTTCGTCGAGTACAGCCGGCACACGGACAAGGGCCTCATCAACCAGGGGTGGAAGGACTCGTGGGACGGCGTGAACTTCGCCGACGGCACCATGGCCGAGGGCCCCATCGCGCTGTGCGAGGTGCAGGGCTACACCTACCGGGCGTGGCTGGATCGCGCGATGCTGGCCCGCCACGTGGGTGATGACCAGCGCGCCGCGGAGTGCGAGGAACGCGCCGCCGCCCTGAAGGAGGCCTTCAACCGTCGGTTCTGGCTGGACGACCGGGGCTGGTTCGCGATCGCGCTCGACGGCGCGAAGCGACCGGTGGACGCGCTGGCGTCCAACATGGGCCACTGCCTGTGGAGCGGCATCGTCGACCGCGACAAGGCAGCGTCCGTGGCGGGGCACCTCGTCTCGCCGGCGCTGTTCTCCGGTTGGGGGGTCCGCACGCTCGCCAACACCATGGGCGCGTTCAACCCGGTGAGCTACCACAACGGTTCGGTGTGGCCCCACGACAACGCGATCATCGCGCACGGGCTCATGCGCTACGGGTTCGTGGAGGAGGCCACGCGGGTGGCGTCCGCGGTGCTGGAGGCCGCGGTGCACTTCCGTGGACGCCTGCCGGAGCTCTTCTGCGGGTTCGACCGCGGGCTGCACCCCGAGCCGATCGCCTACCCGACCTCCTGCTCGCCCCAGGCGTGGGCGGCCGCCACCCCGATCCACCTGTTGCGGGTGCTGCTGCGCCTCGAGCCGGACGTCCCCCAGCGTCGGCTCCAGTTGTCGCCGGTCCTCCCCGCCGACCTGGGCACCATCCGGGTGGAGAAGCTGCCCCTCGCGGGCGGGAGCCTCACGTTCAGCGCGCAGGGCCGGGACTTCCTGGTCGAATCCAGCCCCCGCGCGCTGCGCCTGTCGAGGACTGGGTAGAGCAGGGACGATCATGCGCATCGGACTGGTCGCACCGCCGTGGGTCCCCGTGCCCCCTCTGTCGTACGGGGGCACCGAGGCCGTCGTCGACCTCCTGGCCCGGGGCCTGCAGGACGCCGGCCATGAGGTGCTCCTCGCCGCATCGTCCGACAGCACCTGCCCGGTGCCGCGGGTGCCGGGGACGATGGCGTCCGACTACGAGGCCCTCAACGGGATGGCGTCCGGGGTCGCGCACATGGTGCACGCCTACGCCGCCCTGGCCGACGTCGAGCTCATCCACGACCACACCCTGATCGGCCCCCTGTACCGGGGGCGTCCAAGCGGCGTTCCGGTCGTCGTCACCAACCACGGGCCCTTCACGGCCGAGACCCTCGTGCTGTTCCGGGCCATGGCACCCGACACGGCCATCGTGGCGATCTCCGAGAACCAGGCCGGCCACGCCGTGGACTGCCCCATCGCCCGGGTCATCCACCACGGTCTGGACTGCGACGGCATCCCGGCCGGGGCCGGGTCCGGGGGGTACGCGGCCTTCCTCGGACGCATGAGCCCGACCAAGGGGGTCGCCCAGGCGCTCCGCATCGCCCGGGAGGCCGGCGTGCCGCTGCGCATCGCGGCCAAGATGCGCGAGAGGGAGGAGCGCGACTACTTCGAGGCCGAGGTGCGACCCCTGCTCACGAGCGAGCACGAGTACGTGGGCGAGGTGTCGGACGCCGAGAAGTACGAGCTGCTGGGCGATGCGTTCGTGCTCCTCAACCCGATCCAGTGGGACGAACCGTTCGGTCTGGCGATGATCGAATCCCTCGCCACGGGGACTCCCGTGGTGGCCACGCCCCGCGGATCGGCGCCCGAGATCGTCCGGCCGGACGCCACGGGGTTCCTCGCTCCCGAGGACGAGTTGGCCGGGCTCCTGACCCGGGCCGCCGAACTCGACCGGGCGGCCTGCCGCGCCGACGTCGAGGCGCGCTTCTCCGCCGCGCGCATGACCGCCGACCACGTGCGGCTGTACGAGGAGATCCTGGCCGCCACCCACTAGGTTGGTGAGCCGTCGCCGGTGAAAGGACACCATGTACGGAGACTTCGAGAACCACCTCAAGGCGACCCTCGGCGACATCGAGGCAGCCGGCCTGACGAAGCGCGAGCGCGTGATCACGACCCCGCAGGCGGCCAGGATCGGCGTTGAGGACGCCGAGCACACCGTGTTGAACTTCTGCGCCAACAATTACCTGGGCCTGGCCGACGACGCCGCGATCCTCGCCGCCGCCCATGACGGCTTGGACGCCTACGGCTTCGGGATGGCGTCCGTCCGGTTCATCTGCGGCACCCAGACCCCGCACCGCGAGCTCGAGCGGCGGATCAGCGCGTTCCTCGGCACCGAGGACACGATCCTGTTCTCCAGTTGCTTCGACGCCAACGGCGGCGTCTTCGAGGCGCTGTTCGGCCCCGAGGACGCGATCATCTCCGACGAGCTGAACCACGCCTCGCTCATCGACGGCATCCGCCTGTGCAAGGCGCAGCGGTACCGCTACCGGAACGCCGACATGGCCGACCTCGCCGTCCAGTTGGAGGCCGCGAAGGACGCGCGGTTCAAGGTCATCGTCACCGACGGCGTCTTCTCGATGGACGGCGCCTACGCGCCCCTGCGCGAGATCTGCGACCTGGCGGACGCCCACGGCGCGCTCGTGCTCGTCGACGACTCGCACGCCGTCGGCTTCGTCGGTGCGGGCGGACGCGGTACGCCCGAGCTGTTCGGCGTCGCCGACCGGGTGGACATCCTCACCGGCACCTTGGGCAAGGCCCTGGGCGGGGCGTCCGGCGGGTACGTCAGCGCCCACGCCGACATCGTCGCGCTGCTGCGCCAGCGCGCCCGTCCGTACCTCTTCTCCAACTCGGTGGCGCCGACGGTCGTGACGGGATCGCTCGCGGCGCTGGCGTCCATCGAGGGCAGCGCGGCCGCCCGCGCGCGCCTGGTCGAGAACACGCGGCTGTTCCGCGAGCTGATGACCGGGGCGGGCTTCGACCTCGATCCGTTCGGGGGCGCCACCGGCGAGGGTGTCGTCCGGCCGGACGACGTGCCGCCCCACCCCATCACGCCGGTCATGTTCCCCGGCGAGGAGGGGGCTCGCGAGGCCGGTGCGATTGCCCAGCACATGCTGGAACACGGGGTGTACGTGATCCCGTTCAGCTTCCCGGTCGTGCCGCGCGGCAAGGCGCGGATTCGCGTCCAATTGTCGGCCGCGCACAGCACGGACGACGTGCGCGCCTGCGTGGACGCGTTCGTCGCGGCGCGCGACGCCCTTCCCGAAGCGGGCGCAGGCGCCTAGGCTCGACGCGACGAGAGGAGTCGCCATGACCTCCATCCGCCTCGAGCGTGCCCTGCCGGCCCAGCCGGCGCGCGTGTGGGACGCCCTGACCAAGCCCAACCAGATGGACGACTGGATGTGCCCCAACCCCGACCTCACCGTGTCCGCCCACGCGGACGCCCGTGAGGGCGGCGCCTTCCGCATCAACATGGGTGGGAAGTACATCGCCGGTGGTGCCTACGTGCGCCTGGAACCACCCACCCTGCTCGAGTGCACCTGGCGGTGGGAGCACGAGGCCCACACGACGGCGCTGCTCGTCGAGCTACGGCCCAACGATGACGGCGGCACCGACCTCGTGCTCACGCACGACCACTTCACCGACCCGGACGATGCCGAGCGCACCCGCGAGGGCTGGGACCTCAGTCTGGCTCGTCTGCAGTCCCTGCTGGCGGGCTGACCACCGGCGGGGTCTCCGGGCTCGTCCCCCGCCGGGTGCGGGGGAAGATGGAGTCCCACAAGCCCCGCAGGTGCAGCCGTCCGGACCGGTCGAACTGGATGCCACCCAGGCGTCCCCAGAAGCGCTCGGGTTCGCGTTCCGGCTCGGTCGGGCGCGCCTGCAGCACGACGATCGACCACGGCTCCACCGTGTACTCGCCCTGGACGGGGAGCCCCTCCTCGACCGGCCAGCAGTTGCCCTCGGCCTCGGCCCACGGTGCGGTGTCGATGATCCGGTGCCACTCGTGGGCGTTGTCGGAGTTCTCCTGCCACTCGCCCAGGTCGAAGGTGGCCGGCTCGTCGTACATGTTGAGCAGCACCCAGAAGTCGTCCCCGTCCGACTTGCCGGAGTCGATGGCGACGGCGAGCTGACGGTCGCCCGGACGCGGCGGGTCGTTCAGCGCGGTCCCGAAGTAGACGTAACTGACGGCGTCCCCGCCGATCTCCAGGTCACCCCACGTGCGCTGCCGGAAGGTCTCCTGGCCGGCGCGCAGGCGGGCCACGTAGCGGGCGAACACCAGCAGCGGGTTGACGCCGTCCGGGCCGGCGGTGGCGCCAACCACGTCGTGGTAGCCGGGCAGGTCCGGCTGGGACGGGTCCACGAGTTCCTGCGTGGGGGCGTTCGACCCGGCCTGGGCCCAGTTGTTCCAGATGCCGACGGTGTTCAGCGACCACGGGTTGTTGTTGCCGTTCTGGGTGCGCCCGTACTCGTCGCCGGAGACGATCATCGGGACGCCCCGGGCCAGGAACGTGACGAGCCAGAAATTCCGCCAGCGGGTCCGGCGCAACGCCTGGTCGCCACCGGAATCCCAGCTCATGTTGTTGTCGGAGCCGCCGTCGGAGGGACCGAACGGGTACGGCTGGTCGTTGACCTTGTCGTTGTAGGAGACCAGGTCGAACATGGTGAACCCGTCGTGGGCCGTCACGAAGTTGATGGACTTCTGGGGGCCGCCCGAGTCGTTGAAGTGCAACCAGTCGCCGTTGAAGAAGGCCATGAAGTCGTCGGTGTTGCCGTCGCCCTTCAGGTAGGCGCGCATCGCGTCACGGAACCGGCCGTTCCACTCGCCCCAGCCGGACGGGAAGTTGCCGACCTCGTAGCCCCACAGGTCCCAGGCCTCGGCGATGACCTCGACGTCGTTGCGGCGCGCCCACGTCCGGGTCTCACGGAGCAACGGGTGCTCGGGGAAGAAGCGGCGCTGGGCCTCCCAGTCCTCGGCCTCGGAGTCGTTGGGCCGACGCCCCAGGACGGGGGCCAAGTCGAAACGGAACCCGTCGACGCCCATGACGTCGTGCCAGTGGGCCAGCGAGTCCAGGACGAGTCGGCACGTGATGTCGGAGGAGAAGTTCATCTGGTTCGACGTGCCCGTGGCGCCGTCGATCAGACCGCCGTCGGCGGTGAGGGCGTAGTACTCGGTGGTCGCGAATCCCCCGAGGGTGGTGAAGCCGGCCGAATCGAGGTCGCCGCCCCAGTTGCCGCCCTCGGCGGAGTGGTTGTAGACGACGTCGAGGAACACCTCGATGCCCGCGTCGTGGAAGGCCCTGACCATCTGCTTGAACTCGCGCGTCGGCCCGCCGAGGCTCTTGTCGGAGCTGTAGTCGCGGTTGGGGGCGAAGAACGCGAGCGTCTGGTAGCCCCAGTGGTTCGTCGTGCCGGCGACCGGGCCGACCTGGTCGGAGTCGGTCTCGTGGACGGGAAGGAGCTCGATGACCGTCATGCCGAGTGACTTCAGGTAGGGCGCCATGAGGGCGGCGCCCGCGTAGGTGCCGCGCAGCGCGTCCGGCACGCTGGGCAGGTCGTCGAAGCCGGGGGCGCCGGCCAGGAGGTCGCCGAGCCTGGCCGCGGAGGGGTGCAGCGTGAGGTTCTTCACGTGCGCCTCGTAGATCGCGTTGTCCTCCTCGGGGTGCTTCGGATGGGTGCCGAACGAGGTGTCGTCCTCGACGACGACGCCCTTGGGGGCGATGGGGGCGGTGTCGATGGTGCGCCCGGGGCGTCCGTCGACGTCGATGGGACCGCTGCCGAACCACGCGCGCCGCGGCCCGACGCTCATCGGATTGTGGGTGACCTCGCGGGCGTAGGGGTCGAACAGCACCTTGTTGGGGTTGAAGTGGTTCAGCTCGTCGTCGCGGTCGGCGACGAAGCCGGCGGTGGAGCCGGGCTCCCACCCCTTGTCCCAGGGCCAGTTCGTGCCCCACGCCCGGAAGCCGTACAGGGTGCCGTGGCGGGCGCCGGCCACCCGGCCGCGCCACACGCCGTCCTCGCCGCGGGCCAGGGGGACGCTCAACTCGCTGTCGGCGTCCAGGGCCTCGGGGAAGAACTCCAGGGTCACGCGCGTGGCCTTCGGGGCGGCCACCGCGAACGTGGTCGTGCCGTCGGCCGGGTCGATGTGTGCCCCGAGAGGCCACGTGGCGTCGGCCCAGGTCTCCTCGCCCAGCGGTCTCAACAGCGTCATGGATCCCACCGTGCCACCAATGCCCGCACCCGTGCCAATTTCCCGGGAAACTGCGCCGATCACGCGGTCAGGGCCTCCAGTTCCGCGGTCATGTTCGCCCGCGCCCGTTCCGCCCACAGGTGGACGCCGGTGGGCGTCCGGTACAGCGGGTCGAGGGCCAGCAGGTGCCTCAGCACGCCCACGCGGCCGGCGACGAAGGCATCCTCGGGCACGTGGGCGTACTCCAGGCGGACGTCCCGGGTGTACACGTGGTAGCGACCCGGCAGCGCCCCGAGGATCGCGAGGTCGGCGTCCACCAGCATCGCGCCCCGCTCGTCGCCGGGTTCCGGCGCGTGCGACGCGGTGAGCCGGACGAGCCGGGCCACCTCCGCCACCTCGTCGGGGGGCAGGACGCCCGCGAGGCGCTCCTCGGCCAGCACGGCGGACGCCTCCTCGTCCGCCCCCGGGACGCCGTCGTACACGGCGTCGTGGAACCACGCGGCGAGGTGGACGACGCGATCCGTGCAGCCCAGCGAGCCCAGCGCCGCCAGGCACGAGGACAGGTGGCGCAGGTCGTGGTAGCGCCGGTGCTCCTCGCCCCACCGGCCGATGAGCTCCTCGCGCAGGGCTTCCTGCCCGGGCAGCAGCCCCGCCCACGCGTCCCGCGCGTGGGCGGCGGCGACCGGACGCGACGGCGTCCGTTGGGCCGGACGGACGCGCAGGCCGCCCGCGATGAGCCGGCGCACCAGGAGGGTGGACGGCAGCAGGGTCGCTCCGGCCGTGACCAGGTCGTCCCGGCGGGACAGGGGGTAGTCGTAGTGGTCGTGGTCGAACCCTCGCGCCGGCAGCCCGGTGGCGCGGGCGAAGGAGTGCAGTTCCTCCAGGGACGTGTCGGAGACCACGTGTCCCCACATCGTCCCGTGCGCCGGCCAGGCCGGCTCGTCGATGAGGATCATGGCGTTCAGCATGACACGACGCCCGCCCCGAGGGGGCGGGCGTCGCGGTGCAGGCCGATGTCAGGCGTTCGGGATGCGGAAGACCTCTCCGGGGTGGATGAGGTCCGGGTTCTTGATGTTGTTCAGCGCGGCGATGTCGCGCCACTTCACCCCGAAGCGCTGGCCGATTTCCGAGAGGGTGTCGCCCTTCACGACCGTGTACTCGCGGTACTGCGGCTCGGCGGCGGGCGGCGCGGGTTCGGCCGGGGCAGGCGGCTCAGCGGGGGCAGCCTGCTCGGCGGGCGCAGCCTCTGCCGGTGCCGCCGACGGGGCGGCCTGCGCGGCCTGCTCCTCGGCGTACCGGGCCTGCCGCTCCTTCATTCGGGCCACGGCGTCGGCGTCGCGCTGGGCCTGGGCGTCCGCGTCCGCGTCCGCCTGGGCCTGAGCCGCTGTGGCGTCGGCGGCCGGGTCGGGGTGGTTGAGGCCCGCCTTGGCCGCCAGTTCGTCGACTCTGGTACGGGCCTCGGTGACGGCCCGCTCGGCCCCGTCGAGCTTGGCGCGGGAGGCCGGGTCAGCCCGGGTCCCGACCTCCTGCTTGACCCGGTCGAAGTCGGCCTGCGCCTTGGCGAGGGCCTTCTGGGACGCCTCGTACTGCTCGGCGTCGTCGGTGGTCAGGGCGTCCTTGATCGAATCGAAGAGTCCCATGTTGTCCTTTCGGTTCGTCGGCCGGTGGGCGGATGGCCCGTTCGGCCGCGGCGCTTCCACCCTGCCAGAGGTCTCTTGCGGGCGACCCGGGGGTCCCCCTGAGGCCTCCCCGGGGCCCGCGGGGCGGCGTTCGACGGGATGTGGCAGGATCTCCGAGGGGGCACAACCGGAGGCGAGACCCGAGGGGAGCATGGTGGAGGAACTGGTCGCACACTGTGACGAGACGGCGCAGGTGCTCGACGACGAGCTCATCGCCTCGCGGGCCCGGGCCCTGACGAACCCGGTCCGTTGGAGGGTGATCCGCGCCTGCCTGAGCGAAGCGCTCACCAACAAGGAACTGGCAGACCGGCTGGGGGTGAACCCCGGGTCGATGCTCCACCACGTGCGTACGCTCGTCTCCACCGGGTTCCTCGCACCCGAGGGCCGTCGGCGCGGCTCCCGCAACGCCCTCGAGATCCCCTACCGCACCACCCGACTCGCCTGGCGTGCCGGCCGCACGGCCGCCGGTATCGGTGCCTACCTCCACGAGGCGGGATCCGCCGACGACGAGGGAGAGTCCGTGGTGGTGCGCCGTGTCATTCGCACCGGCGGCGCCCGACGGGACGAGCTCCGGGAGCGGCTGCAGGCATTGCTGGCCGAGTACGACGACGGGGACGGCGCCCGCCCCTGTTCGGTCGTGGTCTCCGTGCGGCCGACGCGCGACGCCTGAGGAGTCGGCGGGTCAGCCGACCAAGGTCCTGAGCGCCATCGCCACGAGGGCCAGGACGCCGAGGGCTGCCAGGGCCATCCACTGCCACGGGCGGGACTTGCGGAGCGCCACCACCAGCAGCGTCGCGAGGATGCCGCCCACGAAGCCGCCCAAATGCCCCTGCCAGGAGATGCCGGCGCTGCCCAGGATCGTGATGACCACGTTGATGCCGATCCACATCAGCACGGTCCGCGCGTCCCCACCATGGCGCAGCACGAGCACCAGGAGGGCGCCCATCAGCCCGGAGATCGCACCGGAGGCGCCCAACGTGGTCGTCGTGGGCGGGGCGAGCCACATGATGAACGCGGATGCGAGCAGGGCGGACACGAAGTACACGCCCAGGAACCGTGCCCGGCCGAGCACGCGCTCGATCGCCGGCCCGAGGATCCACAGGGCGAGCATGTTCATGCCGATGTGCAGCGGGTTGATGTGGACGAAGGCGGAGGTGAGGATCTGCCACCACCCGCCGTCCAGCGGACCGGGGAGGAAGGTGCCCTGGGCGATGCAGACGTCGGCCGGGACGCCGACGTAGGACTGGCCCTGCGTCTCGCAGATGCCGCCCGGTGTCAGGGCGAGGAGGCTCGTGAGGCGTCCGCCGGTGAGGGTGATCGCGAGCCAGACCGCCACGTTGGCGGCGATCAGGACGATGGTCGTGAGCGCGGGGTTCGTCGACCGGCGGCCACCGTAGGGACCCTCGGCCTGTCGGGTCATCGCGAGGCCCTGGGCCAGACACTGCCGACACTGGTGCCCGACCGGGGCCTCGACCATGCACTCACCGCAGATCGGATTGCCGCAACGCTGGCAGCGGACGCCGGCGAGGCGGTCGGGATGGTAGGCGCAGGTGGTGGGATAGCCGGCCGGTGGCTGCTGTTGCTGGGGCGGCCAGGTCGGTTGATCGGTCACCGGACCAGCCTAGCCGCTGCGTCAGCACCAGCCCGCTGCGTCAGTACCAGCCGTTGGCGCGCTTGAACGACCAGGCGCTGCAGGGTGTCCCGTAGCGCTCCTTGACGTACTTCAGGCCCCACTTGATCTGGGTGGCCGGGTTGGTACGCCAGTCCGCGCCCTCGCTGCTCATCCGACTGCCCGGCAGGGCCTGGGGGATGCCGTAGGCGCTGGAGGTCGGGTTGTCGGCACGCTCGTCCCAGTTGGACTCGCGCATGATGATGTTGTCGTAGCACGTGAACTGGGTGCCTCCCCAGCCGTAGAGCGACGACGCCAACTGGCGCGCGAGCTCCCGGTTCTGCGCCGGGGTGCCGCCCTGGGCGGCCGCCTTCTCAGCAGCGGCCTTCTCAGCTGCCGCCTTCTCAGCTGCCGCCTTGTCGGCAGCGGCCTTGTCGGCTGCCGCCTTCTCTGCGGCGGCCTTCTCTGCGCCGGCCTTCTCGGCAGCCGCCTTGTCGACGGCCTCCTGGGTCGCATCGATGGCCCCGGACGTGCTCACGAGCTCCGCCTTGCGCTGCTCGACGGCCGCCGCGAGAGCGGTCTCGAGCTCCTGGCGCTCGGCGTCACGGCTGGTGATCAGGGCTTGGCGTTCGGCCGCCTGGGTGTCGGCCATCGTCACGACGCCCTGCATCGAGGGGACGGCGAGTTCGGGGACGGGGGCCGGCATCGACGCCGCCACCACGCCCGTGGAAGCGGCTACCGCCAGCGCCACCGCCGAGACGGCGAGCGAACGGAGCGGGGTCAGGAAACGCACCCCGTCATGCTAAGACATTGAGAACCTTAAGGAAAATCTCAGGATGCTGGTTGCCGTCGTCCGGGGTCCGACGGGCCGTTGGTCTAGATTGCGACCCATGAGCTTGGTGGAGGCGCCCGTCGTGGCGCACGTCGTCCGAGGGAACTTCGTCGAGTCGGTCCACCGGGGCCTGGCCCTGGTCGTGTCACCGGACGGCACCGTGGAACGCGCTTGGGGCGACTCGGACACCCCGATCCTGCCCCGCTCCTCGCTGAAGCCCCTCCAGGCCGTGGCGATGCTTCGGGCGGGCGCCCCGCTGGCCGGCGAGGCACTCGCGCTCGCGTGCGCCTCCCACTCCGGCGAAGCCCGCCACCTGGCCGGCGTCCGGGCCTCGCTCAGCGCGTCCGGCTTGGGGGAGGACGCGCTGCGCAACACGCCCGGCCGACCGATCGGCGAGGGCGCGCTGGTCGCGTGGCTGGCGTCCGGGGACCGCGACGAGCGGATCGCCCAGAACTGCTCCGGCAAGCACGCGGGCATGCTGCGCGCGTGCGTCGCTGCGGGGTGGGACCTCGACACGTACCTCGCTCCCGAGCACCCGTTGCAGCAGTTGACCCGTGAGGTCGTCGAGGAATTGGCGGGCACGCCGGTCGTCGCCACCGTCACCGACGGGTGCGGGGCCCCGAACCACGCCATCGCGCTCAGCGGCTTGGCGCGCGCCTTCGGGCGGCTGGCCTCGGCCGATTCCGGCGACGAGGCGCGGGTGGCCGCGGCGATGGTCGCCCACCCGTTCCTCGTGGGCGGCACCGGCCGTCCCGACAGCGTCCTCATGGCGGACGTGCCCGGAGTGATCGCGAAGGAGGGCGCCGAGGCCGTGCTCGCGGTGGGCCTGCCGGACGGGCGCGGCGTGGCGGTCAAGGTCGCGGACGGGGCCCGAGCTGCCCGCGTCGTGGGGGCCGCCGTGCTCGCCGGCTTGGGCGTGGACGCCGACGCGGTTGCCCGACTGGGGGACGTCCCGGTGTTCGGACACGGCGAGCGGGTCGGCTCGGTGGTGGCGGTCCTCTGACTTCGGCCCGGAGTCCGATGTCCCCGGCTGCGGAGGGGGCTAGCTTGGTGGGGTGACTTCCACCGACGACGAGGATTGGCTCTACCGCCGCGGACGCTATGCCGAGGGTGATGCGACCGACCCGTCCCCGCGGTCGCCCCAGGAGCCCGAGCCGACGCGGTACGGCCAGCCGACCCCGGTCGGGCACTACGGGGAACCGGGCTCCCGGGCCTCGGCGCAGCAGGCGCACCCCGCCCCGCCGGCTCAGGCCCGGCCCGCGCAGCCCACTCCTCCTCCCCCCGCCGCACGCCCCCGCCGGCGTGGCCGCGTGCTGCTGTGGGTGGTCGTCCTGCTGTTGGCCTACGTCATCGGCGTCCCCCTGGCGACCTGGCCGTTCATGCCGCGGGTGGACGCGGAGCCGGCGGGCGACCGTCCGGCGGACACGCCCGGGTCCGTGTTCGTGCTCGCGGGCTCGGACTCCCGCGAGGGCCTGTCCCCCGAGGAGCAGGCCCGTCTCGGCACCGGCGACGACGCGGGCCGGCGCACCGACACGATCATGCTGCTGTACGTCCCGCCGAGCGGTCGCGCCGCGCTGATCTCGGTACCCCGTGACTCCTACGTGCCGATCCCCGGGCACGGCAAGAACAAGATCAACGCTGCCTACGCGTTCGGCGGCCCCCAACTCCTCGTCCAGGCGATTGAGCAGAACACCGGACTCCGCGTCGACGGCTTCGCCGAGATCGGCTTCGGCGGCTTCGCCAACGTCGTGGACGCCGTGGGTGGCATCGAGATGTGTCCCGCGACCGCGATCAAGGACCCGGCGTCGAACCTCGACATCCCGGCGGGCTGCCAACTCATGGACGGCGCGACGGCGCTGGGGTACGTGCGCATGCGCAAGGTCGACCCCGAGGGTGACCTGGGTCGTGCCCAGCGCCAGCGCGAGATGATCTCGGCGCTGGCCAAGAAGGCGGTCTCGCCGATGACGATCCTGATCCCGCCGCGGTGGTTCGGCTTGAACTCCTCCCTCTCGCGTGGCATCACCGTCGGCGAGAACACCGGGCCGGGCGAGCTGTTCGGCCTCGCCAACGGTGGCTTCCGCATCGCAACCGGACAGGGCGACACGCTGATGGTGCCCGTGGCCGACCCGAACGCCACCACGAGGGCGGGTTCGAGCGTGTTGTGGGACGACAAGAAGGCCAAGGCGATGTTCGCGGCGATGTCCCGCGGGGAGCCCGACCTCACGTCCTACGCGTGAGTCAGGCCGCGTGAGTCACGCCTCGGGGCGCAGGACGGCGTCCAGGTCGTAGGCCGGCGCCCGCTCGACCTGGTCCAGCGTGCACGATTCGGGCTCGCGATCCGGACGCCACCGCACGAACTGCAGCGCGTGCCGGAACCGCTTGCCCTCCACCTGATCGAACGCCACCTCGACCACCAACATGGGCCGGACGGGCACGAACTCACGCACCCCGGTCCGGGTCAGGTCCTTCGGACGGGGTGCGTCGTCGGCCTCCTCCCCGGTGAGGACCAAGGGCTCCAGGACCGCCGCGAGCTGCGAGCGCACGGCGTCCGGCCATGCGCCGATGCCGCCGACCGGGAGCAGGACGCCGTCGTCGAAGAGGCCGACATGGATCGACCCCACGCCCGATCCCGACTTCGACAGCCCGTAGCCGATGACCACCGCATCAGCCGTGCGGGCGTGCTTGACCTTCAGCATGACCCGCTGACCCGGGGCGTACGGCGCGTCGGTGCGCTTGGCGACGACGCCGTCCAGGCCGGCCCCCTCGAAGGACCGGAACCACTCCTCGGCCTCGTCGGGATCCTCGGTCGCACGGGTGACGTGGATCGGTGCGTCGCAGGGGAGCCCCGCCAGCAGCGCGACGAGCGCGTCGCGGCGCTCACGCTGGGGGAGCGGCGTCAGGTCGAGGTCGGCGATGGCGAGCAGGTCGAAGCACACCAGTTCCGCGGGGGTCTCGGCGGCCAACTGGGCCACCCGCCGCGCGCTGGGGTGGATCCGGACGCTCAACGCCTCCCAGTCGAGGTGCTGGGCGCCGGGCGATCCGGTCCGGACGACGAGCTCGGCGTCCAGCACCACCTGTGGGGGCAGGTGGACCCGACAGGCGGCGACCACCTCGGGGAAGTAGTCGGTCAGCCGCTTGAGGCTCCGGCTCCAGAGATCCACGTGGTCGCCGTCGCGCGCGACGATGCACCGGTAACCGTCCCACTTGGGCTCGTAGCTCCACTCACCCGGGCGACCCGGGCGCGGCACAGCCGGCACCGCGCGCGCGAGCATGGGCTCGACGGGCAGCGCGATGGGCAGCATGCGGTGAGCCTACCCACGCGGGACGTACCTCAGCCCGTGTTCCGGCGGTGGATAGAAGTGACACCGACCGGTCGGGTCGTGGGGGAGGACCTCCCGCGCGGTGATGCGCCGGCTCCGTCCGTGGCGGACGCGGTAGTGGAAGCCGAGCGGAGTCTCCCACTCGACGATGCCGGGAGCCGGCTGGGTCATCGTGAAGCCACCGTGCGTCTTCGGTCTGTGCTCGCGGCGGCCCAGGGGCGCGAGGTTCGAGGCTCGACTCTGCCGGCGCGGACCCTGTTTCGTGAAGGTCGCGGTGTGGTCGAGGTCGCCCTTGCGGCTGTTCGAGAAGGGGAACACGCTGAACGGGTCACGGACGCGCACCTGCCGGGCCACGTGGGCGGGGATCTCGTACGAATCCGCCCCGGGATCGCCGGCGAGGTCGATGACCGGCAGCAGACGAACGTGGCGGCCCCGCAGGAGTTTCGTGACCTGCTCCAGGAGCAGCGGACCGACGTCGTCGGCGCGCGCCACGCCAGAGCTGGGGTCGTCGAGTGTCTCGCGCGCGACGTGGACGACCAGGGTCGCGGCCTGGCGGGGGAGCGGCCCGGCCTCGGACGGTGTCGCCAGGGCACCCAACGCGCGTGCCTGCAGCACGGGCAGCGGTTCCATCGCGCCGTCGGCGACCTGGCTGCGGGCGATGGAGGCCACCGCGTCCTGCAGCGCGAGGGCGTCGCGCGTGTCCAGGCGGGCGACGACCAGCGAGGCGCCGTCGCCCTCGTGGGTCACCCGGACGAACCGCTCGTGCTTGCGGGCGTCGGCGCGGGCCCGGGCGAGCTCGTGGTCGGCGGCCAGGATCAACCCGCGCAGCTTGCGCTGCACACGCCCCCACGCGAGACGCCCCCAGTCCCCCTCCAGCCGTCCGTCCACCCACAGTGCGGCCTCCAGGCCGAGTTCTGCGCAGGCGCCGGCGACCTTGCGGGCCTGCCAGACCGGGACCCGCAGCGCCAGCACGGCCTGCCAGAGCAGAGGGTGCCGCTCGCGCAGGTTCATCACGTCGTGGATCAGGTTCCACGTCGAGGGGATGGACTCCTGCAGGATCGGACCCAACTCAGCGGCGAGGAACTCGGCCACCAGCGGGGTGCCGTCCGCGCCGGAGGGGATCAGGCCTTCCGTGCCGGGGAGCGTCGAGTCGGCCGTCGTGTCGTAGGCGTCGACGAGGTCGGACACGAGGACAAGCTGGCGCACCTGCGCCTGCCGCTCGTCGCGTCGCGCGGTGGCGAGCAGCTCTGCCAACCGCCTCGCGCTCTCTCGTCCGTCCATGTCCCCAGCCAACCACCCGCCTCCGACACTTCTTGAACGAGGAGGTGCCGCGTCCGGTTGAGGAGGACCCGTGTTCGGTTGAGGTGCAGGCTCAGGCGTCCACGTCGTGCAGGTGGTGCATGAGGTCGTGCACGAGGTAGGCGCCCAGCGACGCGGCCGTGAAGTGTGACCCGTTGCTGCGCAGGCCGGGCCACGTCCACTGCTCGCCGGACGGTTCGCCCCACGCCTTGGCGGCGGCCGCCGCACGCTCCTTGATGAGGATCGCCGTCACGTGCGCGTTGGCCCGCCAGTACTCCTTCTCGACCGCGGCGGCGTCCTGGTCCCAGTCGTCGAACGAGGCCCCGGCGCCCTCGCTCTCGAGGATCCGCTGCAACCGTTGCGTCATGACCTCCAGCACGTCGGCGACGTGCTGGCCGTACTCGATGGTCGACCACACCCCCGGCGTGGGCCGGACGCCGGCGTCCGGCCTCTCGAGGGCGAGCGCGAACCGGGCGGCCGCCTCGATGGTGATGCGCGGGATCGAGTCGGGCACCAACGTGGCCGGGTCGAAGCCGCACTCGGGGCAGGGACGGTCGAGGACCCAGGTCCAGTCCTTGGTGTCGGGGACCGTGGGCTCCGGGACCGTGGGCTCGGGACGGGCTCCAGACTCGCTCATGCCTGGCTCTCGTGGATGAAGTCCTGGTCCATCGACAGGGCCGGGAAGGGTTCCTTCGTCCGGCTCATCGGCTTGGCCGGGACGCCGGCGACGGTGGTGTGCGGGGCGACGTCCTCCAGCACGACCGAACCCGCCCCGATCTTGGCGCCCTCGCCGATGCGGATGTTGCCCAGCACCTTCGCGCCCGCCCCGATCATCACGCCCCTCCCGATCTTGGGGTGGCGGTCGCCGCCGACCTTGCCGGTGCCGCCGAGGGTCACTTCGTGCAGCATGGAGAAGTCGTCCTCGATGACGGCGGTCTCGCCGATGACGACCGAGGTGGCGTGGTCGAACATGATGCCGCGGCCGATCCGCGCGCCCGGGTGGATGTCGACCGCGAACGCCTCCGAGATGCGGCTCTGCAGCCACAGGGCCAGCGGATGCCGGTCCTTCACCCAGAAGTGGTGCGCGATGCGGAAGCTCTGGATCGCGTGGAACCCCTTGAAGTAGAGCAACGGCTGCGAGTAACCGCGCGTCGCCGGGTCGCGCGTGACCACGGCCTGCAGGTCGGCGACCACGGACTCCTCGATCCACGGGTCGCCCTCGAACGCCTCCTCGGCCAGGTCGAGCAGGGTCAGCGGCGACATCACCGGGTTGGAGAGCTTGTGGGCCAGCAGGCTGCCCAGCGCCTCCATCAACGAGGTGTGGCGAAGGATCGACTCGTGCAGGAAACCGCCCAGACAGGGCTCCGCCCGCATGTCGCGCTCCGCCTCGGCGCGGATGGTCGGCCAGATGTCATGGTCGGGGACCGGCTGGGTCATGACGACACCTTAGTTGTCCGGGGCCCGCGACCCCAGCCCGCGACCCAGCCCGACTCTAGGCTGGGCCCGGTGAAGGACGCCCACGCCTACGCGCGCAAGCCCATCGACGAGCTGTACCGCTGGTTCGCGGGCGAGGCCGAGCCGACCTCGCCGACCTGGGCGGCCCTCTGCCGTTGGATCGCCGACACCCCCGCCGTGGCCGCGCGCCTCGACGCCCTGCCGGGCGGCAAGCGGCAACCCAACGTGTTCCTCGGGGCGCTGCGGTTCCACGACGGACCGCTGGTCGGCGGGCCGACGTTCATCGCTTGGCTGGACGAGCACTGGCCGGACGTCGAGCGGACGATCCTCACCCGCGCCACCCAGACCAACGAGCCCGGGCGATGCGCGGTCCTCGCCCCGCTGCTGGCGTCCCTGCCGCAGCCCATCGCCCTGTGCGAGGTGGGGGCGTCCGCCGGGCTGGTCCTCCTGCCGGACCGCTACCGCTACCGCTACGACGGCGGCCCCGTCGTCCCCGGCTGCGCCGCCGCCCCGGACGCCCCGGTCCTGGACTGCGTCACCACCGGCACCGCCCCCGCCTCGCCGGCGGACCTGCGGATCGTCCACCGCGAGGGACTGGACGCCCACCCGCTGCCCGCCGACGATCCCGACGATGCCCGCTGGCTCCGCTCGCTCGTGTGGCCCGGCGAGGACGCCCGCGAGGCCCGCCTGGCCGCGGCATTGGCGGTGGCGGCGTCCGACCCGCCCCCCATCAGGCAGGGGCGTCTTCCGGACGACCTGCCCGCGTTCCTCGACCACGCCCGCACCACGGCGGACGCGCTGGGCGCGACCCCGGTCCTGATGCACTCCGCGACGCTGGCCTACCTCGAGCGTGACGGCCGCGAAGCGGTCCAGGAGGCCATCGTGGCCGGCGGCGTCCGGTGGGTGTCGTTCGAGGGCGGCAAGGTGGTACCCGCGCTGTACGGGCGGGTGCCCGATGACGGGCGACCCCACTTCGTGCTGGGGCTGGACGGCGAACCCGTCGCGCGGTGCGGCCCGCACGGTGGTTGGGTCGACTGGCTCTGAGCCGAAATCGCTACGGTGATCCGGTGACCAATCTTCGCTGGAGCACCGTCCTGTTCGACTTCGACGGCACGATCGCCAACACGATCCCGCTCATCCTCGCGTCCTACCGGCACGCCATCGAGACCTTCGGGCTGGAGCCGGCCGACGACGCGACGATTCGCTCCTGGATCGGCCGGACGCTGCCCGACATGTTCACCGAACTCGCCGGCGCCGACCGCGCCCCCGGGATCATGGCCGAGTACGCGGCCTGGCAGGACGCCCACGCCCACGAGTACCTGGAGTCGTACGACGGCGTCCACGACCTCGTGGTCGACCTCGTGGCCGCGGGGGCCCGCGTCGGCGTCGCCACGTCCCGGCGGCGGTACAGCGCGGAGGCCCTCACCCGGAGCCTCGACCTCCACCAGCTGCCGGTCCTGGTCGCCATGGAGGACACCCCCATCCACAAGCCCAACCCGGAACCCCTGCTGCTGGCCGCCGAGCGGATCGGCGCCCGCCCGTCCGAGGTGGTCTACGTCGGCGACGCCCCGGTCGACCTCGGCGCCGCGGCCGCCGCCGGCATGGCCGGCATCGGCGTCACCTGGGGCGCGGGCGTGCCGGACGCGCTGCGCACGTACCCGGCCGTCGCGGTCGTCGACACCGCGGACGAGCTGCGCTCGCTCCTGCTCGGGGCCTGACTCACCAGGCCATCGGGACGCCGTCGGCGCGCGGCTCGCTCCCGGCCACGTACCCGCCGTCGATCCGCCAGATGGCCTGGCCGCGGCCGAAGACACCGGAGTGGGCGGCCTCGGCCACGTCGTGGCCCCGCTCCCGCAGGTGGGCGACGGCCGTCGGGTCCATGGTCCTCTCGACCAGCACCTGACCGGTCGCGGCGTCCCAGAACCAACGCGGTTGCTCGAGCGCGGACTGCGGGTCCATCCCTGCGTCGATCGTGTGCAGGGCGACCTGCAGGTGCCCTTGGGCCTGCATGTGGCCGCCCATGACGCCGAACGGTCCGACGGGCTCGCCCCCGCGGGTCAGGAACCCCGGGATGATCGTGTGGAACGGACGCTTGCCCGGCGCCAACTCGTTCGGGTGGCCCGGCTCCAGCGAGAAGCCCGAGCCGCGGTTCTGCAGGGAGATCCCGGTCCCCGGGACAACGACGCCCGAACCGAACCCGGCGAAGTTGGACTGGATGAAGCTGACCATCATCCCCTCGTCGTCGGTCGCGCACAGGTAGACCGTGTCGGACGCCCGCGGGTCGACGGCCACCGGCGGCACCGCCCGCTCGCCGATGAGCGCCCGGCGCCGAGCGGCGTGCTCGGGCGACAGGAGTGCCTCGGTCGGGACGTCGACCAGATCCGGGTCGGCGACCAGCGCGTGCGTGTCGACCAGCGCGAGCTTCATCGCCTCGACCTGCGTGTGCGGATCGGCCGCGACCTCCGGCGGGAGGCCGTCCAGGATGGTCAGGGCGATGAGCGTCGCGATGCCCTGCCCGTTCGGCGGGATCTCCCAGACCTCGTGGTCGCGGTAACGCGCCGAGATCGGATCGACCCACTGGCTCGCATGGCCGGCGAGGTCGTCGGCCGACAGCAGTCCACCGGTCTCGGCGGCGAAGGCGGCGATCTTCTCCGCGATCCGACCGCGGTAGAACGCCTCGCCGTGGCTCTCGGCGATGGCGCGCAGGGTCGCTGCCAGCTCGGGCAGCGCACGCACCTCACCGACCGCGGGAGCAGGGCCGAACAGGGGCAGGAAGTGGTCCTGGGCCGGGTCGGGCCGGGTGGCCAGCCGCTCCTCCACGGCCCGGACGCCGCGGCCCCAGCCCCACGCCACCACACCCGGGACCGGGGCGCCGCCCTCGGCGTACTCGATGGCCGGCGCGAGCACGTCCGCGAACGGGAGGCGTCCGAACCGCTCGTGGACGTCGGCCCACGCGCGCACCATGCCGGGGACCGTGACGGCGTCCCAGCCGTGCTGCGGCATCGTGGTGTGGCCGCGATCCCGCAGGGCCTGGGCCGACGCGGCGGCGGGGGAGCGTCCGGACCCGTTCAGGCCGTGCAGGCGCCCGTCGGCCCAGATGAGGGCGAAGGCGTCCGAGCCGAGCCCGTTGGAGCATGGCTCGAGGACGGGAAGGCACGCGGCGGTCGCGATGGCGGCGTCGACGGCGTTGCCGCCCGCCTGCAGGATCCGCAGGCCCGCCGAGGCGGCCAGCGGGTGCGAGGTGCACACCACCCCGCGTCGTGCGAAGACCGGTTGGCGCATCCCCGGCTCTGCGAGGTGGTCGTATCGAGGCATGGGGACCAGCCTAGGACCGTCGCAGCCGCGACTCCGCCTTCTCCACCGCGCGGGCGGACGTGCTGCGCCGCGCCTCGGCGTCCGCCAGACGGGCGCGCGCCTCGCGGAGCTGGCGTTGCGCGACCGCGAGGGCCGCCTCGGCGCGTGACACGTCCTGTTCGGCCTCCTGTGCGGACGCCTCGTCTCGGCCGAGCTGCTCACGGGCCTCCGCCACCGCGGCGACGAGGGCGGGGTCCGGTTGGGGCTCGGGTTCGGCCTCGGGTTCGGGTTCTGGTTCTGGTTCCGGTTCCGGTTCCGGTGTGGCCTTCGCCTGCGCCATGGCGGCCAGCGCCTCGGAGAGGTCGACCTCCCCGAAGCCGCCGTACGTGAGCGACTTGTCGAGCCGTCCCGCGGCCACGGCGTCCGCTGCCGCCTGGTCGGCCAGGGCGGCGCGGAGGGTACCCCGCACCTCGTCGAGGGCGGGGGCGCTCACGGTGACGCCGAGCGTGGCGAGGTGGGCTGTGAGGTCGCGGACGACCCGGTTCTCGAGCGCCGTCCGCCCCGCGGACAGTTCGCGGACCCGCGCCATGTCCAGCGCACCCTGGGCCGCCCGGAGGTTCGACCCCAGCGCGAGCCATTCGCGCAGCGACACCAGCGACGCCCGAGCCGCCACGTTCACGTACCAGGCGGCCACGCTCGGCCGGCGCAGTGCCTTGATGGACGCCGCGAGTGTCCGGTCCCCCTCGGCGCGTGCCTGCTTCGCCGCCGCGTCACGCGCGGCCACGAAGTCGCGGGGGTCGCCGGCGTAGAGGGCATCGACGACGGCGTCGAGGCCGGTCAGTCCCACTCCCAGTGCAGGGCGTACACCCCGGGCTTGGCGTCGGCCCACACGAACTGGGCCTCGTTCCGGGCGAGGGGCACGAGCGTGGTGTCGTGCGGGACCTCGTCCTCGATGGAGGCCCGCACGCTGGCGAAGACCCGGCTCGGCAGACTCCCCGGTGCGAACCGGACTGCCAAGGACAACGCCTTCACCGGGTCCGCGGTGGCCCGCTCCAGCCGGTAGGAGGGCTCGGACGTCGCCCCGAACGTGAGGCGGTAGTCGGACGTGAAGAGCTCACCGCGCTGCATGGGTCGCGGCGCGAGCATCTCGGCGACGAGGAGCATGCGCTCCGGCACCGAGATCACCTCGCCGAGCACGCACCCGAACAGTGGTTCGATCGACTGGACCTCGCCGGGTTCGGCGTCCGACTCGTTGACCACCGCCCAGCGGTGCAGGCCGTGGCGCTCCGCGCGCCAGACGATGCGGACCTCCTGGGACGCCTCGCTCCGGTCGGCGGCCACCTCGAGCAGGTCGTGCACCGTGACGCGGGACAGCTGCCCCTGCATGTCGATGCCCAGGTCCTCGATGAGCTGCGTCGCCAGGTCGCGCGAGGGCACCACGCTCTGCCACTCGAACAGCTCGCGGCGGGTGCGGCCGTCCGCGGTGTGGGTGTGCTGGGTCAGGTGGCCCGGCTCGAGGTTGAGGATCTTCTCCAGTTCGACCAGCGTGTGGAAGCTGCGGGACCGTGTGGGCAGCGATCGCCCGGACTGCCAGTAGCTCAGGGTCGCGATGCTGACGGGCACGTCCGCGGCTTCGAGGCGCGCGCGGATGCGCTCGAGGGAGAGCCCACGAGCCTGGATGGCGGCCGTCAGGACAGCAGCAAAGGTCTCACCTTGGTCTGCGTTCACTCTTGCATTGTGGCAGGTCCGGGGCACCACCCCTGCTGGACGACCGATTCACCGCGGATCGTCGGCACGCTCCAGCCGCGAGGACAGGTGGTGCGTCAGGTCCAGCCCGACGGCCGCCATGGCCAGCTCGATCTCGAGGGCGTCGCCCCGCACCGTGAAGCTGCGCGTGATGCGGTTGACCTGCTTCGCGGTCGGCGTCCTCGTCACGGTGGCGTCCGTGGCGATCGTGAGGACGCCGTCCTGCGACGCTGCGCGTCCGCCCCCGATCTCGACCTGCCCGGTCGGCAGCGCGGCGACGATCTCCATCGCCCCGTCCCCCACGGCCCGCAGGTAGCCGGACTCGGTGTGCATCGGCTGGCCGGACGCCGAGCGCGTCCGCTGCACGAAGGCGATGAAGGGCTTGCCGGAGTGGCTGAAGACCCACTCGTCGACGTACTCGAAGTCGCTGATGGTCGGGTAGTGGCCGCGACCTGTCCCGCGCCACGTTCCGAGCAGGGCGGACAGGGGGACGACATGCGGGTGGAGGTCCATGGACCCATCCTGCCCCAGTCGGGATCGCCGGGTCAGGCGTGCTCGACGAGTCCCAGCTCGTACGCCCGGACGACGGCCTTCAGGCGGGAGGGCACTCCCATCTTGGTCATGATCGCCGACACGTGGGTCTTGACCGTGGATTCGGAGACCACCAGCGCCTCGGCGATCTCGGTGTTGCTGTAGGCCTCGCAGAGCAGCCGGAGGATCTCGAGTTCCCGCGGACTCAGGCCCAACTCGGGAGCCGGCACCGGACGCGGCTTGCGCCGGTCGCTCAGCAGGAGCTTGGTGATCGGTCCGGGGGAGACCACCGAGGTTCCCTGCATCACCGAGCGGAGCGCCTCCAGGAGGCCCTGGGGCGAGGTGTCCTTGAGCAGGAAGCCGTTCGCCCCGGCCTGCAGGGCCTCCCGGACGGCGCCGTCCTCGTCGAAGGAGGTGATGACCAGGATCTTGATGTCCGGCAGGAGCGCGCGGAGGGTCTCGGTCGCCTGGATGCCGTCGACCTTGGGCATGCGGACGTCCATGATGACGATGTCGACCGGGTCCCGGGTGATCGTGGTCACGGCCTCCGCGCCGTTGGAGACCTCGTGACGGACCTCGAAGTCGTCGGCGGTGGACAGGTAGGCGCCGAGTGCCGCACGGACGAGGGGGTCGTCGTCCACGATGGCCACGGTGACGGGGATCATGGGCCCAATTATCCCCCGAGCGGGAGCTGGGCGCGGAGGATCCAGGTGTCGGAGGCCTCGGTCGCCTCCAGCTCCCCACCGAGGGCCTGGACGCGTTCCAGGGCCCCCACCAGGCCCAGGCCCTCGGCCGAGCGCGTCTGGTCGTGGCCCGGGCGGAGGGGGTTGGTGAAGACGGCCTCCACGATGTCCTCGCGCACGTCGATGATGAGCCGGCACGGGCCGCGCCCCGCGTGCTTGACCATGTTGGAGGTCGCCTCGACGACGAGCTTGGCCAGGGCTTCGCGGACGGACAGCGGGAGGGAGTCCAGGTCCTCGCCGGCGCTGACGTCGAGCCGCAGGCCATGGGCGGCGAGTTCCGCCTTCCGCTCGGCGATGACGTCCTCGACCGTGGCGAGGCGCCAGAGGGCGTCCTCCTCCAGGTCCAGGTCGGGGTCGTTGCGGCGGAGGGCCTCCATCATGCCGCGCAGGTCGCGCAACGACCGTCGGCCGGTGGCGATGATGAAGTCGAGGTCCTCGATGAGTTCGGGGTCCTCCGTGCTGCGCAGCTTGACCTGCTCCGCGCGCATGATCATCGTCGTGGTCGCGTACGAGACGGTGTCGTGCAGGTCACGCGCGATGCTGCGCCGTTGGCTGCGCAACGCATTCGTGCGCATCTCGGCCTGGTGGATGCCCTCCTGGCGGAGCCTGTCGATGGTGCGACCGGTCGTCCACGCCACCCCGACGAGCAGGGCCCAGATGATCACCGTCTGGGCGATGTCGCTGGCGTTCTCGTTCAGGGGGACGGTCTTGATCAGCAACAGCGCCAGGTAGAGCGCCGTGGCGAGGTCGCGCAGGAACACGCGCCCATGGGCGCCGTTGGACACGATGGGGATGAACAGCACGAAGATGGTGGTGCTGAGGTAGTCCGACAGCAGCGCCCCCACCAAGCAGGCGGCGACACCGAAGGTGCCCACCCGCGGCCATCGGCCGCTGGTGGCGGCGAAGGCGCAGATCGCGAACTCGAGGGCTGCCTCCCACGGCGTCCGGATCGGCTCGGGGAAGGCTTCGTTGTACACGAAGGCGAGGAGTCCGAAGAAGGCCTCGGGGACACCACTGCCGCCCAGCCGGGTCACCCAGCCCGGCAGTCGTCGGCCCGACCGAGGGGGGGCGGGGGCCGGCGGGGTCATGGCGCCAGTCTGGCACGGCGTGGTGGTCCGGCACACGGCGTCCCGCCTCGTCCTTTCGTCCCATTGAGTTTGGCACTTTCGCCTGATCCGGGAGCAGGCGCTCGCGGCTAGCGTGGAGGAATGCCTCCAACCCCACCGCCTGTGAGGATCCCCCTCGCGCAACGGGCCGACGCCTTGGTCATCGCATGCGCGGTGGCGGGACTGCTGATCGGTGTGTTCAGCGGCCTCCTGGCCGGTGACGCCCGGACGTTCGGCGGGGTTGGAGCGCTGGCGGGACTCGTCCTCGGAAGTTCGTTGACCGTCCTGCCCCCCTGGGTCAAGAGGACGCCCCCCGGCTCTTGACCCGCGGCGTCCGTGCTGAGCGAGCGGACGCCGAGACGCCCCGGTCCTCTGGACCGGGGCGTCAGGCTCGGGGTGGGCAGACGGTGGCGCCGTGGAGCGGGGGCTCAGCGGGTGCAGAGCATGGGAAGCAAGTTGCAGAACCACGGCGGGAAGGCCGTCTGGGTGGACATCTCCTGCGTGACGCCCGTACCGAGCACCACGACGGCGACCAATGACGCGACTGCGAACTTCATGGCAACTCCTCGGCTCCAAGCTTTGCTTTTTGTCGGATGCTACGCTCCGCGCTCGCTCGGGAAATCGGTCAAAGGTGCCGATCGGCTAGGTCGAAAGGATGAGTCGTCAGCCGCGGCGCAGGAGGCGCTTCACGAGCAGGGCGATCCCCTGCCCGAGGTAACCGAACGCGGCGTAGAGGACCGCGTAGGGGAGTGCCGAGTCGTTGTAGACCACCAGGGCCGCCGGGATGAAGGCCAGGCCGAACAGCCAGGGGAGCAGGCCGTGGAACCCATGGCGCCAGGCGTAGATGCCCCCGGCGACGAGCACGACGAGGGGGTTGAGCAACAGCAGGCTCGCGTAGGCGGACAGGGTGATGTCCTCCTTGGTGATCGTGCCCCCGTACAGCAGCCAGGTGTTCACGATGGGCAGGAGGAAGATCCCGGCCACCCACAACATGTATGTCACGGGGGTGTCGACCGTGAACAGCGGCCGACGGGGCTCTTGCTCCATGGACGGCAGCCTAGGCCAACCGCGGGGCGTCGCTCTCGACCACGCGGGCGAGGAAGTCCTCCACGTTCTCGCTCAGGCGACGGACGCGGGCGTCCAGGTCGATCGTCTCGGGCAGTCGACCTCCGCCGACGGCTCGGCGAAGGCCCCGCAGGTAGAGGGAGCAGCCCAGGTCCGCGCAGATGTAGGTTCCCACGGTGTTGTGGTTGAGGCCGGCCCGGCCCGCACGCCGGGCGACCATGAGGACCGCGCCCTGGCCGGGGTGCTGCGTCCAGCACAGGTTGCACAGGGTCCGGCGACCGCGCGGCAGGTTCTTCGGCAGGCGCAGGATGACCCCCACCAGCCCGAACGACGTCTCGGCGACCAGGTGTCCGCGCTCGGGCAGGGCGGGATCGACCCAGCCCAGGTAGTCCAGTGAGTCCCACAGGGTGGCGTGGAACCACCACGGCATCTCGAGCCGCTCGTACTCGGCGTCCGTCGCGTTGACGAAGCTCTCGCGGACCTCGTTCTCGGTCAGCGCTTTCATGGACCCCTTCCTACCCCGGGGCAGCGTGCTGGAGTGGGAGCACGCTCGCGAGCCGCAGCGATTGCGGCGCCGCCTCACCGGCCGGGAACAGCGGTGTCCAGGCGGGTCAGGTACTCCGACACGGTCTCGGCCATCGACGTGCCCGGGGCGACCTCGACGACCTTGCGCCAGGCGGCCTCGGCCTTGGCGTCCGAGGGTGGGTCGGTGCTCAGGTAGAGGAACCCGAGGTTGTACCAGGGTCCCGGATCGGTGGGGGCGATCTCGGACGCCGCGAGCCATTGCTCCTCGGCCTCCGGGTAGCGGGATTCGTTGAAGAGCGCCACCCCGTAGATGAGCCGGTCGTCCAGGCTGTTCGGGTTGGCGTCCACCTTCGCCTTCAGCTCGGCCATCTGCTCGGCGGTGAGCGGGGCGGGCGTGGCGGCAGCGCCGGCCGAGGTGTCCGGATGATCGACCGGCATCTCGGCGGCGGGACCGCGGCCCAGGGCCCAGACGCCGAAGAAGAGGACCAGACCGACGACCACGCCCAGCGCGGCGAACGACCAGGGCCCGCGTCGCCGGCGAGCGGGGGCGGGGCCGCCGATCCCCACGAGGTCGTCGTCCCACGCCAGCACGTCCACGTCGGCGTCGTCCCACGCCGGCACGTCCACGTCGGCGTCGTCACCAGTGATGCTGTCGGGCCTCATCGAACATCTCCTCGTGGGGGACCGGGTGATGGTCCGACCCACGGCACCACTCTCGCTCCCACGCGGGGCCCCGACCATCCTCAGGGCGGCACGAAGAGGGCACAGCGGCGGCCGCGGGGGTGTATCGCCCGGCACACCACCACACCACCACAGCGGCGGACGCCCCGGCCATACGAAACGGGGATGGGGTCACCCTCCCCATCCCCGTCCGCACCGAAACTGAGGGGCTCACGCCTCCTTGTTCGGCGCCAATGGCACCGGGAACGTCCCCTCGGGGACGGACTCGGCGGGTCCCGCCGGGGCGTACGTCACGCCGCGGAGGGCCATCTGCCCACGACGGGCGGCGTCCGTGACGTCGTTCAGCAGGCGGTTGCTGTACGCCGGGGCGTGGAAGCCGCGGCTGTTCTCGGAGACGACGTAGTCCAGGAAGAACTGCGCCTTGCGCTGGAAGCCGCGGGCGGCGTCCACCTGTGCGGCCGGCGTGCCGTCGCTCTTGGCGGCCTCGATGTCGTAGATCAGCGCCGTGAGGGCGTCGAACGCGACGTCCTTGGTCTGCTCGTAGGTGCTGTGGATGCCCTCGACGCGGTCACGCATGGCCTGCTCCGTCGTGCTGTGGCACGTGAGGCAGGAGGCGTTGATCGTCTCGTCGCTGCGCATCGGGCTTGCGATCTGGTGGTTGGACACCTTGGCCGCGCCCTCGCGCTGGTACGGCATGTGGCAGTCGGCGCAGGTCACGCCGGACCTGGCGTGGACGCCCTGGCTGAACGTCTCGAAGTCGGGGTGCTGGGCCTTGACGACCTTGGCCTCGGTCAGCTTGTGGGTGAAGTCGCTGAACCCGATCTCGTCGTAGTAGGCGAGCGCGTCGTCGGCCGTCAGGCCCTTGTCCCACGGGAAGGTGAGGGTCTTCTCCTCGCCCTTGAAGTAGTACTCGACGTGGCACTGGGCGCACACGTAGGTCCGCATCTCCTGCGGCGTGGCCATGGTGGTGACGTCGTAGTCGGCGACGCCCTGGCCGGCCTTGTACTCCTTGAGGCCCGCCTCGAACGCGGGGCGCGTGATGCGCAGCTGCATCGTCTTGGGGTCATGGCAGTCGATGCAGGCGACCGGGTGCTTGGCGAACTCGGTGGCGTCGACGTACGGCATCTTGTTCATCGCCGCCCAGCCGGCCGCCTGGTCGCCCTTGCCCAGCGTGTCGACGACCTCGGGCAGGGACGCGTGGCAGTTGAGGCAGGCGCCGGGCTGCTTGAAGGGGTCCTGGACGCGCTTGACGAGGCGCTGGTCCTCGAGCATGTAGGCGTGACCGCGGGGCTCGTTGTACTCGACCGCGAACGCGTAGCCCTGCCACATGGTGACCAGGCGGGGGTCGTGGGCGAGCTTGCTCGCGGCCTTGACCGTGCGCGGGTCGTCGGGGGTGGCCACGCGGGCGACCTGCTCGTCGGCCGGCATCTCGGACGTCTTGGACCATCCCGCGAACTGCAGCGGGAAGTTCTGGCCCCACACCGCCGGGTCGTACGTCTTGTCGGTGAGCTCGGCCACGCGGAAGTAGGGGTTCTCCCCCTCGGCCCGCCGCTCGAAGATGCTCATCAGCATCGAGGCGATGCCGACCGTGACGAGGGCTCCTGCGATGAGGAACACCCCGGCCAGGAGCAGTCGCCGGTCCTTCTTCTTCTCGGTCATTCAGCTCACCTCATGTGTCCGACTTCGGCGTGGCATTGGAGACAGTCGATCTGGGTGCTGTGGGCACCCACGGTCGTCGCGAACTGGCGCGTCTCGGAGATGTCGCTCACCAGGTCGCCGTGGCAGTACAGGCAGGCGTGCCGCGTGATGTCACGGTTCATCTCGCGGATCCTGATGTTCTCCGGGTAGTCGCGGGTGGTGAACTTCAGGGCGTGCCAGAAGCCGTTGTCGGCCTTGTTCACGTACTTCGCGACGAGGTTGTCGTGGGGCGAGTGGCAGTCGTTGCAGGTCGCCACGGCGGTGTGGCTGCCCTTGAGCCAGCCCTGGTACTGCTCGTTCATGGCGTGGCACTGGTTGCAGGTGGCCGGGTCGTTGCCCAGGTAGGCCCACCCGCCGGCGTAGCCGAACGTGAAGACGGCGATGCCGAGCAGGATCCCGACCAGCGCGCCCGCGACGGTGATCGCGATGCCGCTGAAGCTCGTCAGGACGCCCATGATGCCGGTTCGTCGGTTGGTCATCGCGAGCCGCCCTCCTTCCGCGCGCACGGGTTCGTTCGGTCACCGACAGCGTCTCGCCGCAGGCGCTGCCCGCGCATCCGTCGGGAGGCACAATCGCGGCACAGCCACCGGTGCCCGGTGTGCCGTCCGGCTGCCCCCGGGCGGTTCAGGCGGTGGTTCAGGCGCGAGGGCTGCCGAGTCCCTGCCGGACGATGTAGGCGGCCGCCTGGATGCGGTTGTCCATGCCGAGCTTGGACAGCGCGTTGTGGACGTGGTTCTTCACCGTGCCCTCGGTGATGCACAGGGTCGAGCCGATCTCCTTGTTGGACCGGCCGTCCGCCACCAGCCGCAACACCTCGAGCTCGCGCGCCGAGAGGACGGGGGCGTCCGAGTGGGGGACCGTGGCGCGGAGGCCGGTGTCGCGCAGGGCTGACATCAGGCGTCCGACCAGCGCGGGAGCGATGGGGGACTCGTCCCGGACCGCCGCGCGCACCATGGCATACAGCTCCTCGGGGCGGAGGTCCTTGAGCAGGTAGCCGCGCACCCCGAGCCGGACGGCCGCCAGCAGGTGCTCGTCGTCGTCCGCGACGGTGAGCATGACGACCCGGGCCTGCGGCAGCACGTCGCGCAGCCGCTCGGCGGCGGCGATGCCGTCCATCACGGGCATCTCCACGTCGAGCAGGATGACGTCCGGGCGGAGCGCCTGCGCCATCTCGACCGCCTCGACGCCGTTGGCGGCCTGCCCGACGACCTCCAGGTCGTCCTGGGCGTCGAGCAGCATCGCGATGGCCTGCCGGAACAGGGGGAGGTCGTCGGCGACGAGGATGCGGGCGGGGCGCCCCAGCGGGAGGGTCATGCGGTCAGTTCCTCCACGCGGGTCCGGGTGGGGGTCGCGCGCGGCAGGCGGACGGACACCCGGGTGCCCTCGCCGGGGCGCGACTCGATGCGCAGGCGTCCGCCGACGGACTCCGTCCGCTCCCGCATGGTCGTCAGGCCGAAACCGTGGCCCGGGCTCGCCACGGCGTCCGCGAGGCCGTGCCCGTGGTCGGCGAAGCCGCGCCCGTCGTCGGCGACGACGAAGAGGGCGTGGGTGTCGTCGGCGCTGACCAGGACCGTGGCCGACCGGGCGGCCGCGTGCTTGCGGACGTTCGACAGGGCCTCCTGGATCACGCGGAACACCTGCACCTCCGCGTGGGGATCGAGTGCGAGGTCGCGGTCGGCGTCGGTCTCCAGCGTCGTCGGGATGCCGCTGGTGCGGGAGAACAGGCGCGTGTAGTCGGCGAGGTGGTCCAGCAGGGGGCGTTCGGGCTGGTGGGCGTCCTTAAGGCCGAGAATGGCCTCGCGGACGTCGCGGTGCGACTCCTGGCACAGGTCGGCGAGGTCCTCCAGTTCGGCCCTCACCCTGGGGTCCGCGGCGACGGAGCGGCGGCTCCCCAGGGCGCGCAGGCGGAGGTGGGCGACGCCCAGCACCTGGGCGAGGCTGTCGTGGAGCTCGCGGGCGATGCGGTCCCGCTCCACCAGGGCTGCGGAGAGGCGCTCGGCCTCGACGGCGGCGGACACGGCCGCGTCGTGCGCACGATCCAGCGCCCGGAACATCGTCCACCCGAAGACGGCGGCGCCCCCGACCAGCACCACCCCGAGCAGGCCGTGCGCGACGGCCGAGTCAAGCCCTGCCGTGGCGGACGGGTGCAGACACAACAGGCCCGCCACGAACGCGGGCGGTGCGGCCAGACCGGTCAGGCGCAACCTGCCGAGGCGGGTGGCGCTGGAAGTGGCGTCGTCGGTCACATGTCCTCCCGTGGGTGATGCAGGACGACTTTCTCCGACACATCGTAGTAGGAATCAGTCCTCGTGGGACCGCCTTCGGGCCTTCTTCTCCGTCTGGTGCCTCTTCGCCGTCAACCGGCGCTCGACGCTGCCCCGCGTGGGCCGGGTCCGCCGGCGCGGCGGCGGCGGCGGAGCGAGGGCCGTGCGCAGCGCGTCCGCCAGTCGTTCGCGCGCCGCGCGCCGGTTGAGGAACTGCGAACGCTGGTCGGCCGCGTCGATCGTCAGAGTCGTGCCCACCAGTCGTCCGGCGAGGTTCTTCAACAATCGGACGCGCTGGGCCTCCGTCAGCGCTGCGGACGCGGCGATGTCGAAGCTCAACTGGACCCTGCTGTCGGTGGTGTTCACACCCTGCCCGCCCGGTCCGGACGCCCGGGCGAAACGCTCGGTGACGTCCGCGGCCGGGATGGTGAGCCCTGACGGCACTCCGGGGCCCGGCGGGATGACCACCTCACTCACGTGGCCAGCCTAGGGTGATGCCGTGATTCTTCTCGATGGGCGCCGCTTCGTGGCGGAGAGCAATTCCGATGACGGCCAGGTGGGCGATGGAACCGTTTTCGGGTACCACGAGGAGGGCGACATGGTCTGGGCGGAGTACTCCGGAGGGGCGGTTCGTCATGGCCATCTCGTCGGGACACGCGAGGGCGAACGCCTCGACTTCCGGTACGTGCACCTGGATCGAGATGGTGCGACCTCGACCGGGCACTGCACGAGCGTGATCGAGGCCGGCGAGACGTTGCGCCTGCACGAGACGTGGCGCTGGGAGTCGCGCCCGGGTCAGGGAACCAGCGTGCTGCGCGAACTCCTGCGCGAACCCCCCGATTGACGCAGGATCCTGGTCCGTGTCGACGCGGGGCTCAGCAGCCCGGGTACCGTTGGGTTCCACGGTCACCTGGAGACCCACGGTCACGATGACTCGATCTGGGACTGTCCGAGAGGGGCTGACCAATGCAACTGTTCCGTCCACTGGCCCATCTGGTCTCGACCTTGAGCTACCCGCTGCACGCGCGTGACGTGGCCGGCGTCATCGACCCGCTCTTCTCCAGCAAGCAACTGCGCGCCCGCGTGACGTCCGTGGTGCACGAGGGCCCGCGCTCGGTGACGGTGCGGTTCCGTCCCGCGCCCGGTTGGCGTCGGCACCAGGCGGGCCAGTGGGTCCGGATCGGGGTCGAGATCGACGGCGTCCGGCACTGGCGTTCGTACTCGCTGTCGTCCGCGCCGGGCGAGGACCCGGCCATCACCGTCACCGACATCGGCCAGGTGTCGGGGGAACTGGTCCGCCGGGTGAAGCGGGGCGACCTCCTCTACTTGGACCAGCCGCAGGGCGATTTCGTGCTGCCGGAACACCCGCGTCCCCTCCTCATGATCACCGGCGGAAGTGGGATCACCCCGGTGATGTCCATGATCCGCACGCTCGTGGGTCGACGAGCCGATGCCGACGTGGTGCTCATCCACACGGCTCGTACCCCCGCCGACGCCCTGTTCGCCGATGAACTCGCCGAGTTGGCGGTGACCGCTCCGGGGCTTCGAATCGTCCCTTGGTTCTCGGCCGACCAGGGGCGCCTCGACCTCACCCGCGTCGACACCCTCGAGGCGCTGTGCCCCGACTGGCGCGACCGTGCGGCCTACGTCTGCGGTCCCGATGGGCTCGTCACGGACGCCGAGCGGCTGTGGGCGTCCGATGGTGTGGGTGCCCACCTCACCCTGGAGCGCTTCGCCGTCGCGCGCCTGGACGGCCCGGCCGGGGAGGGCGGGCTCGTCACGTTCACGCGCTCCGACCGCGAGGTCGAGGTACCGGGCGACCAGAGCCTCCTCGAGGCCGGTGAGGCGGTGGGCGTCCCCCTCCCGAGCGGCTGCCGCATGGGCATCTGCCGAACCTGCCTCACCAAGTTGGACGCCGGCCGCGTCCGCAACCTGACCACCGGGGAGGTGTCCGGTGAGCCGGGCGACCTCATCCGCACGTGTGTTTCGGCCCCGGCCGGGTACGTTCACCTTGATGCATGACGCTGGAGGACCGATGTCCAAGACCCTGACCACGACCATGACCGAGAGCCGCTCCCCCGTTCTCGCCGCCGACGGGGCGCCCGCGCGGCGTCCGGCCGGCGCCGCGCACCTGACCGACGAGCAGGTCGCCGAGCTCGGCCGTGAGCTCGACGCCCTCCGAGCCGGCGTGATGGACAGCCTCGGTGCGCGGGACGCTGCCTACATCCGCACCATCATCCAGACCCAGCGGATGCTGGAGATCAGCGGCCGCGGGCTGCTGCTGTGGGCGCGGCATCCCATGGCGTTCGCCGCGGGGTCCGGAATGTTGGCGCTGTCCAAGATCCTGGAGAACATGGAGATCGGGCACAACGTGATCCACGGCCAGTGGGACTGGATGCGTGACCCCGACATCCACTCCACCACGTGGGAATGGGACTTCGTCGCGCCGGCCGCCGGCTGGAAGCACACCCACAACGACCTGCACCACACGTACACCAACGTGGTCGGCAAGGACCGCGACGTGGGCTACACGGTGCTCCGCGTGAGCCGCGAGCAGCCGTGGGAGCCGCGGTTCCTGCTGAACCTGCCGACGAACGCGTTGCTGGCGCCCTTCTTCGAGTGGGGGATCGCGCTCTACGACCTCTCGCTCGACGAGGTGCGGGCCGGCACGAAGTCCAAGGCGTCCCTGCGAAAAGACCTGAAGGCGCTGGGACGCAAGTTCGGCCGGATGGTCGCCAAGGATTACGCGGGGACCCCGCTGCTGGCACACCTCCTGTCCCGCTCAGGGCTCCAGGCCCTGGCGGGCACCTTCGCGGCGAACACGATCAGGAACCTCTGGGCGCACACGGTCATCTTCTGTGGTCACTTCCCCGACTCGGTCGAGTCGTTCGCGGAGGAGTCCATCGAGGGCGAGACGCGCGGGGACTGGTACATCCGGCAGATGCTCGGCTCGGCGAACCTCGAGGGCGGCAAGCTGTTCCACATCCTGACGGGCAACCTCAGCTTCCAGATCGAGCACCACCTGTTCCCGGACATGCCGTCGAACCGGTACAGCGAGGTCGCGCCGAAGGTGCGCGAGATCTGCGAGCGCTACGGGCTCGGTTACACCGGCGGGCCCCTGCACCGGCAGATCGGCCAGACCTGGCGGACGATCGCGCGCCTCAGCCTGCCCTGAGGCCGGACGCCGCCACCAGCGGTGGCCACCACGCCCGTTCGTCGGAGGATGCTGGGAGAATCAGAGAGGGCTCAGCTCCTTCATCCGCTGACTCGAGAGGAACTCCATGGCCGAGGACACCGATGGTCGGGTCGCTGTGTACATCGACTTCGACAACATCGTCATCTCCCGCTACAACCAGCTGCACGGCCGAGGCGCGTTCCAGGCGGACCGCGTGCGCCAGATCGACCTGGAGGCCGGCTCGGCACCGCCGGATGTGGTGGAGCGACTGCGGCAGGCCACCGTCGACATCGGCGCGATCCTGGATTACGCGTCGTCGTTCGGGGAGATCGTCATCAGCTGTGCCTACGCGGACTGGTCCCAACCGGTCAACGCCGCGTACCGCAGGCAACTGATCGATCGCGCGGTCGACCTGACGCAGATGTTCCCGCTGTCGGCCACGAAGAACGGGGCCGACATCAGGCTTGCGATCGATGTCGTGGAGGACTTGTTCCGCCTGGACAACGTGAGCCACGTCGTCCTGGTCGCGGGCGACTCCGACTACGTGGCGCTGGCCCAGCGGGTGAAGAGGTTGGGCCGCTTCATCGTCGCGGTGGGGGTCGCCGGCGCGACCAGCAGGTCCCTTCCGGCGGCCTGCAACGAGTTCAGCCTCTATGACGACCTGCCCGGGATCGGTGGCGACGAGGAGAACGAGGGCGCCGTGGTGCCGCCCCCGCTGCCCGTCTCGGATCACGACGAGGAAACTCCGAAGCCATCGGTCACTGAAACCCCGGCACAGGTGAAGCAGCAGGCAGCGGCGACAGAGGACGAGCCGGCTGCGAAGATGTCGCCACGGGCAGCGACCAAGCTGCTGCGCCGAGCCCTCGAGCTCGGCCATGACAAGGCTGGACATGACGAATGGCTGCACACCTCGGCGGTGAAACTCCAGATCAAGCGGATGGACCCCTCTTTCCACGAGAAGTCGCTCGGCTACAGCTCCTTCACCGATTTCGTGAAGTCGCGCTCGAGCCTGGCTGAACTCGACAAGTCCTCACAGGGTCAGCGCGTCCGTCTGCGCAAGACGAAGAACGGAAGCTGACAGCCCCGGGCGAACAGGACCGCGCGCCCCTGGGGGTGATGGGCTCGTGGACGCACCTGACACACTGGGCGCATGGGAGCAGGACACCACCACGGCGCCCCGCCTGCCGTCGGAATCTCGCGAGCCGCCCGCATCGCCAGCACGGCGCTCCTGGTGGTCGTCGCGGTCGTCACCGTCATCGGGGTCATCCTCCTGTGGCCCGGGGAGCGCCAGGCCCTCTCCAACCCGTCGGGCCTGACGACGTCCGTCGCGCCCATCGAGACGGCGCGCGTCACGGCTCTGGTCCCCTGCCCCGAGTCGGAGGAGGCGGTCGCCGAGACGGGGTCGATCCAGCACGCGTGCCAGGAGGCCTCGGTCGGGCTGACGAGCGGCCCGATGGCCGGCCAGTCGGTGGTGGTGGAGCTCATCGGCGTGTCGGCGGTCTCGGGCCTGGTCGTGGGGGATTCCGTGCTGGTGACGGACGTCGGCGGTCCGGAGGGGCCCTCCTGGGCGCTGGTGACCATCGACCGCATCGCCCCGCTGCTGTGGTTCGCGGCCGCCTTCGTGGTGGTCGTGGTCGCCGTGGCGGGCTGGAAGGGCGTCCGCGGCCTCATCGGGCTCGTCGTGGCGGGCGCCATCTTCTTCGTCTTCATGCTGCCGTCGCTCGCCACTGGACGCCCACCCGTGGCGGTGGCGCTCGTCGGGGGCTCGGCGATCATGTTCGCCGTGCTGTACCTCGCGCACGGCATCTCGATGCGGACCACGTCGGCCTTCGTCGGCACCCTCGTCAGCCTGCTGGCCACCGCGGGGCTGGGCACCCTCGGGGTGGCCTCGGCCCGCCTGAGCGGCCTGTCGAGCGACGAGAGCATCGCGCTGGCCGGCCAGTCCGACGGACTGTCCTTCACGGCCCTCCTGACCTGCGGCCTCATCATCGCCGGGCTGGGCGTCCTGAACGACACGACGATCACGCAGGCGTCCGCCGTCTGGGAGCTGCGCGCCGCCGGACCGCACCTGTCCCGCTGGGAGCTGTTCTCCTCCGGCATGCGGATCGGCCGCGACCACATCGCCTCCACGATCTACACCATCGTCTTCGCGTACGCCGGCGCCGCCCTGTCGACGCTCGTGCTCCTCGCGCTGTACGAGCAGCCGCTCGGACTGCTGTTGTCGACCGAGCCGTTCGCCGAGGAGATCGTGCGCACGCTCGGCTCGGGCATCGGGCTGGTCCTCAGCGTCCCCCTGACCACGGCCGTGGCCGCGCTCACCGTGGCGGGGGCCCACGACCGCCCCGCAGCCCGGGCGAAGCCGCGCCGGGCGATGCCATGAGCGTCCTGGGGACCCGGAGCACCCCCGGCCCGGACGAGCCGCGCATCCTCGCGCGGTTCGGCATCGGCCCGGACGCCCTGATCGGGGCGGGCGGGGAGTCCCGCGTCTTCGCGCTCGATCCCGACCGCGTCCTGCGCGTCTTCGGCGGGCTCAGCGACCTCGCGGTGGTCGACCTCGTCCGCGGGTGGACGGGAGTGGACCTGGGCGTCCACGTACCGGAGGTGCTCGAGGTGGGCCGCACCGGTGACCAGCACTGGACGGTCGACGTCCGCGTCCCGGGCGAGTCGCTCGCCGATTGGCTCGTCCGAGGCCAACCCGAGGGGCGCCGCCGCGCGGTGCTGGCCGACTACCTCGACGTCGCCGGACGCCTCCGGTCGCTCCCGATCCCCGCCGGCGGTTTCCGGGCGCTCTTCGTGCCGGACGCCGTCCCGCCCGGCGCCGGCCTCGTCGACCTCCTCCGCGAGCGCGCCGAGTACGGGATGGCCTTCGGCGGGCACCTCCTCCGCGGCGTCCTGCCGGACCTCGACGCGGAGCTGGCCCGACTCTGGGCCGACCTGGGGGAGAGGGCGGTCGAGCCGGCGTTCGTCCACAACGACTACTTCCCGGGCAACGTGATGACCGACGGCGAGCGGGTCACCGGCGTCCTCGACGTCTCCGTGCACGCCCTGGCGGCCGACCCCGTCATGGACGAGGTGGGCGCGGCCTGCTTCCTGGGGCTGGTCGACCACCCGGACGCCGACGCGGACACCGCCTGGCTGTCGGCACGGCTGGCCGGACGGCTCGGCGCGGACGCCTGGCTCGTCGACGCCTACCGGCGCTGGTACGCGCTCTACTACTCGATGGACCCCGCCGTGCTCGACTGGTCGGTCGCCGGCTTCGCGGGCTCAGCGGGCTCGGTGCGCTCGTCCAACTCGATCCACTCCGAGTCGCAGCCCGGGCAGAGGTAGACGGGGGCACCGTCCACGGTGCGGTCCGTGGTCAGGGTGCCGCAGGCGTCCTCACACGGATTGAGGACCAGGTAGCGAGCGGGCATGGGATCCATGATGCCCGTTTGTGGGGAACCAACAAGATTCGCCGCGCCTCGTTGGGTCCGACGCGGTTGATTTGGGCAACTTCCCTGAAAACGTGGCCCGCCGACGTGCGCCGCCCGACGACAGGTGGGAGATTCAGACCATCCCCACCGGGAAGTCTCGTCCTGCCCTTAGGAGTTCTCGTGTTCCAGCGCATCGCCATCGTCAACCGGGGCGAGGCCGCCATGCGGCTCATCCACGCCGTCCGAGAGATGAATGCCGAGCGGCGGGGGAAGGACCCCATCACCACGATCGCCCTGTACACCGACGGGGAGCGCTCGGCGATGTTCGCCCGCGAGGCCGACGAGGCCCACCCGCTGGGCCCGGCGTCCGAACGCCCCTACCTGAACCACGACCTGCTGGTGCGCGTCCTCACCGAGGCACGCGCGGACGCCGTGTGGGTGGGGTGGGGCTTCGTCGCCGAGGACGCCGCCTTCGCGGACCGGATGGCCGAGGCCGGCATCGCCTTCATCGGCCCCTCCGGGGATGCCATGCGCATGCTGGGCGACAAAATCGGCAGCAAGCTGCTGGCCGAGAAGGCCGGTGTCCCCGTCGCGCCGTGGTCGGGCGGCGGTGTCGGCACGCTGGAGGAGGCGCTCGCCGCGGCCGACCGCATCGGCTACCCGCTCATGCTGAAGGCGACCGCCGGGGGCGGCGGGCGCGGCATCCGCAAGGTCGAGAGCGCCGACGACCTCGCCGAGGCGTACCAGCGCACGTCTGACGAGGCGCTGCGGGCGTTCGGCTCCGGCGTCCTGTTCCTGGAGAAGCTCGTCACGGGCGCCCGCCACGTCGAGGTCCAGCTGATCTGCGACGGCGAGAACGCCTGGGCGCTCGGCGTCCGCGACTGCACGGTGCAGCGTCGCAACCAGAAGATCATCGAGGAGTCCCGCAGCCCGCTGCTCACGCCCGGCCAGGTCGCCTCCGTCGCGCGCAGCGCGGAGCGGCTGGGGCGCATGGTGGGCTACAGCGGCGCGGCCACCGTCGAGTTCCTCTACCAGCCACAGCGCCACGAGTTCGCGTTCCTCGAGGTGAACACGCGCCTGCAGGTGGAGCACCCGATCACCGAGGTGGCGACCGGCTTCGACCTCGTCAAGGCCCAGATCCGCATCGCGGCCGGCGAGAAGCTCCCGTCCATCCGCCCCACCGAGGAGGGCCACGCGATCGAGGCCCGCCTCAACGCCGAGGACCCCGACCGCGACTTCGCTCCCGCGCCCGGCCGCATCGCGCGCCTGGACCTGCCCGCGGGCCCGGGCATCCGGGTCGACACGGGGTTCGCCGAGGGGGACACCATCCCGGCCGACTTCGACTCGATGGTCGCCAAGATCATCGCCCACGGACGCCGCCGCTCGGTCGCGCTCGCCCGCCTGCGCCGAGCGCTGTCGGAGACCACCGTCGTCATCGACGGCGGCGCCACCAACAAGAGCTTCATCCTGGAACTGCTCGAGCAGCCCGAGGTCATCGGGCCGGACGCCGGCGACGAGCAGGACCTCTGGTCGGTGGAGCCCGACGCGCACGACCACGCCGAGCCCGACACGACCGGCTGGGCCGACACGGGGTGGATCGACCGCACGCGCGCCGAGGGCGGCCTCGTCGCGGACGCCCACGCCGGCGTGGCGCTCGTCGCCGCCGCGATCGAGGCCTACGAGCAGGAGGCGAAGATCGAGTCCGAGCGCCTGACGGAGACGGCCCGCGGCGGCCGTCCCCAGACCCAGCACCGCGCGGGTGTCAGCGTCGACCTCAAGCTGCGGGGCGCGGTGCACTCCGTGACGGCCTTCGCCGTGGCCCCCCATCGCTACCGTGTGGTCGTCGACGGCCAGGCCTGCGAAGCGGAGGTGCAGCGGCTGGACGACGTCCACGGCAGGCTCACCGTCAACGGCGTCCGGTACCGGACGGTCAGCGCCACCCACGGGCCGATCCACGTCATCGAGGTCAACGACGTCATGCACCGCATCGCCCGCGACGAGGGCGGCGTCCTCCGCAGCCCCGCGCCCGCCCTCGTGGTCGCCACGCCGGTCGCCGTCGGTGACACGGTCGAGGCCGGCGCCCCGGTGGTCGTGCTCGAGTCGATGAAGATGGAGACCGTGATCGGGGCGCCGTTCGCGGCCCGGGTCAGGGAACTCCACGTCATGACCGGCTCCCAGGTCGAGACGATGGCACCGCTCGTCCGCCTGGAGCCGCTCGGCGACGCCGAGGAGGCCGAGGCCGCGCCCGCGGCGTCCGTCGAACTGCCCCCGGCCCCGGCCAACGGGAGCCCCGAGCGCCGGGCGGCCCGCCTGCGCGGCGACCTGTCCGCCGTCCTGATGGGCTATGACGCCGACCCGAGCCGGCAGCCGCTCAAGGAGTACCTCGCGGCCCGCGAGGAGGTGCGGGCGGCCGGGGGTGATGTGCTGACCGGCGAGATCGAGCTGATCGCGCTGTTCGCCGACCTGGCCCAGCTGAGCCGCAACCGGCCGTTCGGCGAGCAGGCCAACACCGAGCTCCGGGTGCACTCCGACCGCGAGCACTTCCACCGCTACCTGACCACGCTCGACACCGCCCGCGCGGGCGTCCCCGAGACGTTCGTCGAGCGGCTGTCCACGGCGCTGGCGCACTACGGCGTCGACTCACTCGATCGCACGCCGGAGCTGGAGGAGGCCGTCTTCCGGATCTTCCTCGCCCAGAAGCGGGTCGGCGGAGACGTGTCGATCATCCTCGGGATCCTCGACCGCTGGATCAACGAGCCCGCGCCCGACTCCGGCCGTGCCGCGTCGGCGCGCGCCCACCTCGAGCGGCTCGTCCGGGCCACCCAGCTGCGGTTCCCGGGCGTGGGGGACATGGCCCGGTCCGTGCGGTTCCGCTGGTTCGACCAGCCGCTGGTGGACGCCGAGCGCGCCTCCCTGTTGGCGGGCGTGGCGGACGAGGTCGAGGCGCTGGCGTCCGACCCCCGGCCGGCCGACTACGACGAGCGCATCGACCGCCTCGCGGCGATCCCCGAGTGGACGGTCAACAACCTGGCCCGGCGACTCGGCGCCGGCGTGAGCGCCCACGAGCCGATGCTCGAGGTGCTGCTGCGCAAGTACTACGCCGACTACCACCTCGACGGCATCCAGCGCTTCGCGGTGGAGGGCCGCGCCGTCGTGACCGCCGACTACCGGGTCGAGTCGCGTCCGACGCGCTTCATCAGCACGATCGGCACGGCGGACGAGATGGGGGCCGAGGGGCCGCTCGCCCGCATCGTGGCCGGGGAGCTGGGACGCCGGCGTGCGGGGGACGAGGCGGTCGTCGAGCTCTACGTCCTGTTCGACCGGAGCCCCGACCCGGAGCACGTCGGCGAGGTGCTGTCGTCGTGGAGCTGGGACGGTGGCGTCCGGCGCGTCGCCGTTGGGGTGTGCCTGGCCGACGGTGAGGTCGAGTACCACAGCTACCGGTTCGCCGGGGAGGTGCTGCTGGAGGACGAGCGGATCCGCGGCCTGCACCCCATGGCCGGCCGCCAGCTGGACCTGTGGCGCCTGCGCGAGTTCGACGTCACCCGGATCCCGGCCCCGCGGGACGTGCTGCTGTTCGAGTGCGTCGCTCGGTCGAACCCCGACGACAGGCGCCTGGTCGCGATGGCGCAGGTGCGCCAGCTCGCCGCCGTCCGGGACGACCAGGGCAACCTCCTGGCGCTGCCCCACGCCGAGCGGGCGGTGGAGAACTGCCTCGAGGCGATCCGCCGGACGCGCGCCGCGCGCGGGTCGGCGGGCTCGAAGCTCGACATGAACCACGTGTGGGTGCACGTCTGGCCCGAGATCGACCTCGACGTCTCCGAGATCGCGATGCTGCGGCACAAGATCACCCCGCTCTCCGACGGGGCCGGCATCGAGGAGGTGCTGACCCAGGGGCGCTTCGTGCGCGAGGGGCAGCACGCGGCCGTTCCCATCGCGATCAGGTTCCACGCCGCGCCCGGCGCGGGCGTGCTCGCCTCGGTGGCCGAGCCCCCGGCCGAGCCGCTGAAGCCCCTGGACGACTACGCGTCCAAGGTGCTCCGCGCGCGACGTCGCGGCCTGGTCTACCCCTACGAACTCTCCGCGGCGTTGGCCGGCCGGGGCGGCAGGCTCGTCGAGCTCGACCTCGACGCGGACGGCCGACTGGTGGAGGTGTCGCGCGAGCCGGGCCGCAACAAGGCCGGCATCATCGTGGCCCGCGTCACGACGCCGACCGACCTGCACCCCGAGGGCGTGCCCCGCATCGTGCTGTCCGGTGACCCGACCAAGGGCCTGGGCGCTGTCGCCGAGCCCGAGTGCGCCCGCATCATCGCGGCCATCGACCTGGCCGAGGAGACCGGCGTCCCGGTGGAGTGGTTCGCCCTGTCGTCCGGCGCGCGGATCTCGATGGAGTCCGGCACCGAGAACATGGACTGGGTCGGCGCCGCGCTGCGCCGCATCGTCGAGTTCACCCAGGCCGGCGGCGAGATCAACATCGTTGTGGCCGGCATCAACGTCGGAGCCCAGCCCTACTGGAACGCCGAGGCGACGATGCTGATGCACACCAAGGGCATCCTCGTCATGACCCCCGACTCGGCCATGGTGCTGACAGGCAAGCAGTCGCTGGACTTCTCCGGCGGCGTGTCCGCCGAGGACAACTTCGGCATCGGCGGCTACGACCGCGTGATGGGCCCCAACGGCCAGGCGCAGTACTGGGCGCCGAACCTGGGCGCGGCCATGCACATCCTGCTGCAGCACTACGACGCGACCTACGTCGCTCGCGGCGAGGTCGGCCCACGGCGCGCCCCCACCACCGATCCCAGCGATCGGGACGTCTCGGACTTCCCGCACGCCGGGGACGGCTTCAGGACCGTCGGTGAGATCTTCTCGGCCGAGCACAACCCCGACCGCAAGAAGCCGTTCGACATCCGCAGCGTGATCGCCGCGGTGTGCGACGCCGACCACGACCGGGTGGAGCGCTGGGCGGGCATGGCGGACGCCGAGACCGCCGTCGTCGTGGACGCCCGCATCGGCGGACACTCCGTCTGCGTGGTCGGCATCGAGTCGAAGGCGATCCCGCGGGCCGGGTTCCCTCCCACCGACGGGCCGGACACCTTCACGTCCGGCACGCTCTTCCCGCGTTCGTCGAAGAAGGTCGCCCGCGCGATCAACGCGTCGTCGGGCAACCGTCCGCTCGTCGTGCTGGCGAACCTGTCGGGCTTCGACGGGTCACCGGAGTCGATGCGCAAGCTCCAGCTGGAGTACGGCGCCGAGATCGGTCGCGCGATCGTCAACTTCGACGGCCCCATCGTGTTCGTCGTGATCTCCCGCTACCACGGCGGCGCGTTCGTCGTGTTCTCTAAGCGGTTGAACGAGAACCTCACGGTGCTGGCGCTGGAGGGGTCGTTCGCGTCCGTCCTGGGTGGGGCCCCGGCCGCCGCCGTGGTCTTCGCGGGGGACGTCGGCAAGCGCACGGCGTCCGATGCGCGGGTCGCCGACCTGGAGGCACGCCTGCGCGATGCCGCGCCGGAGCAGAAGGCCGCGCTCCAGTTGGAGCTGGCCGATGTCCGGGCGGCGGTGCGGGCCGAGAAGATCTCCGAGGTCGCGGCCGAGTTCGACGGGGTGCACAACATCCACCGGGCCGTCGAGGTCGGGTCGGTGGACCGCGTGATCAGCACCGCCCAGCTGCGCCCGGCGATCATCGAGACGATCGAGAACCACCGGGCGCGCTGAGGCGCGAGGGTCAGCTGACCTGCAGGGTCGTGAGGCAGGTGGCGTCCTCGGGGCCGGTGGCGAACGGGACCGAACCCACCTTGCCGCCGGCCTTCACGGTGACCGTGCCCTTGATGTCCTTCGGCAGCCAGAAGCCGACGAAGCCGTTCGCGTAGGTGGTGACGTCCTCGTCCACCAAGACCTTGCCGGCGGAGTCGACGATCGTCACGTGGACGGGGGAGGACTTCATCTCGCCGCGGCAGGTGGCGAGGCTGTGGTAATAGCACTCGTGGGTCTGGTTCGCATACGGCGCGATCGAGAGGTAGAACGAGTTCTCGCCCTGGATCGGGACGTTGACCTCGCCCTTCTCGTTGCCGATCACGACGTGGTCGGGCCGCACCGAGGCCTTGAGCGCCAGGGGACGGGCGGCGGGGTCCTGGTCCAGCTTCTCCACGATCTGCTGGCCGGTGAGGCCGGCGAGGCCGACGGCGGCGAGCACATCACCCGGTGCGGCGGGTGCTGCGGCGGCGGGCTTGGCGGGCGCGGCGGGGCCGGCCGGGCCGGACGGCTGCGCCGCACAGCCCGCGAGCGTGACGAGGGCTGCGAGCGACAGGGCGACGAGGGGCTTCTTCATGGTGGAACTCCCAGTGGGTGACGGGCGAGTGCTGTCTACGACGGGATGTAGTTTACATACCATGGGGGGGTATCAAAACCCGATGGGCGGTTCAATCGCCCGTAGGCTGGCGGCATGACAGCGTTGCCGAGCATCCCGCCGCCCGTCGCACTGGCGGGCGTCGCGCGCCACGGCTTCCTGGGGCGACCGGACGCCTCTGTCGACGGCACGGTGACACGTTCGCGCTGAACCTCGGCGTGGGTCGCCTGGTCCTGGCGATGCACCCCGACAGCGTCCGCGACGTGAACCTCACCCAGCGCCGCAGCTTCGACAAGCGGGCCAGCTACGACGGCGTCCGGCGCTACCTGACCGGGGAGGGTCTGATCGCCAGCACGGGTGACCTGTGGCGGCGCCAGCGCAAGCTGATGGCCCCCTTCTTCACGCCGAGGAACGTCACCGCGTACGCCGGGATCATGCTCAGCGACACCGAGCGGGTCGAGCGTCGCTGGGCCGAGCTCGCGGCGTCCGGTCGGGTGGTCGACATGGGCGAGGAGATGATGGAGCTCACCGCGTCCATCATCCTCAAAGCCCTGTTCAGCACCGAGGCGGACGCCGAGATCGTCCGACTCAAGGGCCACGTCGAGACGATGATCGGCTACACCACCGCGCGGATGGGTCCGCACCCGCCCGACTGGCTGCCCACACCGGCGCAGCGCGCCTACCAGCGAGCGCGGGACGAGGTGCGCTCCTACATCAGCGACCTGCTGGCAGCCCGCCGCGCCTCGGGCGAGCGCCCCGACGACCTGCTGACACGCCTCATGGACTCACGGGACGCGGACGGTCGCCCGATGAGTGAGTCCCTCCTGCAGGACGAATCCATCACCCTGTTCTTCGCCGGTCACGAGACCACCGCGCGCACGATGGCGGCGGCCTGGGCGGCGTTGTCCAGCCACCCGCGCGTGGTGACGCGCCTGCACGCGGAGATCGACGCGGTCCTCGGCGACCGGGAGCCCACGGTCGACGACCTGAAGCGGATGCCGTACGCCCTCCAGGTGGTCAAGGAGGTCCTGCGCCTGTGGCCGGCGGCGCCCTTCTACGTGCGCGACGCGGTCGCGGACGCCGAGGTCGGCGGGTTCGCGGTCGCGTCGGGGACGCCCGTCATGCTCAGCCCCTACTGGACGCACCGGCACCCCGACTTCTGGGACGACCCCGAGGTCTTCGACCCCGACCGGTTCACCCCCGAGGCCGAGGCGGGGCGCCACCCGCAGGCGTACCACCCGTTCGCGACCGGCGAGCGCGTGTGCATCGGGAACCACTTCTCCCTGCTCGAATCCCACCTCCTGCTGGTGGTGCTGGCCCGCCGCTTCGCGCCACGACTGGTCGGACCCCAGCCGCGTTGGGTGATGAGAGGCGTGCTCGCGCCCGAGGGCGGGTTGCCGATGCGGATCGTGGCCCGCCGCGGCCACACGGCCGGGTTGGAATAGGGTCACCCCTGGGGCCGGTCGGTCCTTGACGGAGGTCTCCATGGAACTGCTGGCCAGCTCGCCGCTCCTCGCGATCATGGTCGTCGTCGCGCTCGGCGCGGCGGTCGGCATGATCCCGTTCGGGCCCATCCGCTTCGGCGCAGCCGGTGCCCTGTTCGTGGGGCTGGCCGTCGGTGCCGTCGTGCCCGGCGTCGGGCAGGGGCTCGGCGTCGTCCAACAGCTCGGCCTCGGCCTGTTCGTCTACATGGTCGGCCTGGCCGCCGGCGAGACCTTCTTCGCCGACCTGCGCCGCCAGTTGCCGCTGATGTCGCTGGCCGTGGTGACGGCGGTGGTCGCCTTCGGCGTGGCGGTCGCGGTCGGGCTGGGCCTCGGCCTGGACGCCGGCTTCATCACCGGCACCTTCGCCGGTGCCCTCACCTCGACGCCCGCCCTGGCGGCTGCCACGGCGAGCACCGGCAGCCCCAACGCCGCCGTGGGCTACTCCATCGGCTACCCCCTGGGCGTCGTCCTCGCCATCGTCGCCGTGGGGGCGCTGGTGGGCCGCCGGTGGCCCGACGGAAAGGACCCCCGCAGCGCCGCCGCCGAGGGCATCGTGGCCACGTCCACCCACGTCGAGCGGGAGGCGTCCCTCCGCGAGGTCCCCGGCTGGTCGGACGAGACCATCAAGATGAGCTACCTCATCCGCAACGGCCGCACCCGCGTGCTCGCCCCCGGCGAACACCTCCAGCCGGACGATCGCGTCCTCGTCGTCGGCGCCCCCGCCGCCGTGGAGGCCGCCGTCGCCTTCCTCGGTCACGCGTCGAAGGCCACCCTGACCGACGACCGGCAGGACGTCGACTTCCGCCGCTTCGTGGTCTCGAACCCGTCCGTCGCCGGCCGGACCGTCGCCTCGCTCAACCTGCCCAGCCGCCACGGCGGCGTCCTGACCCGGGTGCTGCGCGGTGACACCGACCTCCTCGCGCGGGACGACCTCGTGCTCCAGTTGGGCGACCGGGCGCTGGCCGTCGTGCCCCGCTCCGAGATGGACGCCGTGGCCCGCCACCTCGGCGACTCCGAGCGCAAGGTCTCCGAGGTGGACGCGCTGGCGCTCGGCCTCGGCCTGTCGCTGGGCCTGTTGCTCGGTGCGGTGAGCATCCCCCTGGGCGGGGGCGCCCACTTCTCCCTCGGGTCGGCCGCCGGACCGCTGGTCGTCGGCATGGTGCTCGGCGCCCTGCACCGGACGGGCCCGCTGAACTGGGAGGTCCCGCTGTCGGCGAACCTCACCATCCGGCAGTTGGGCCTGCTGTTGTTCCTCGCGGCCGTGGGGTTGGCGTCCGGCCCGGCGTTCGCGTCGTCGGCGTTCACCACGACCGGCCTCCGCGCGGGTGCGGTCGCCGTGGCGGTCGTCGGCGTCAGCGCGGGGGCCTTCGCGATCGGGGGCCGCGTGCTCGGGCTGAGCGCCCCCCGGACCGCCGGTGGCCTCGCCGGATTCGTCGGCCAGCCCGCCGTCCTGTCGTTCGCGACGGCCAAGGTCGACGACGAGCGCATCGAGAACGGCTACGCGGCCCTCTTCGCGCTGGGGATCATCGTCAAGATCCTGCTGGTGCAGGTCTTCGGCGGGGTGCTCTGAGCGGCGCACTGAGCCCCTCGCTCCGAGCCTTCCCGTGGGACCGGTCAGTCCTGCTCGGCGACCAACCGGGCCAGACGCACAACCACCCGGTCGACCGTGGCCGGGGCGTCCGACCGCCAGACGGCGACCAGGTCGATCGTCACCTCCTCGGCCAGCGGGACGTACTCCACCCCGGGGATGCGCAGGTGCGCGACCCCCTGGGGCACCAGCGCGACACCCAACCCCGAGGCCACGAATGCGACGAGGGTGGCGGTCTCCCGCACCTCGGCGCGGATGTCCGGGGTGAAGCCCGCCCCCCGGCACGCCTCCAGCACCGTGGACGCCACCGCCGACGCCGGCAGGGGGTAGGCCACGAACGGCTCACCGGCGAGGTCGGCCAGTCGGACGGGGACGTCCACCGCGTGGCCGGTGGGCAGCGCGACCAGGAGACGTTCGGAGCGCAACGCCCGACTGTGCAGGCCTGGGGCCAGCTCGACCGGGCGCAGGACCCCGAGGTCGAGGGCCCCGTCCGCGAGGCGGTCGGCCACCTCGTGGCTGAGCTGGTCCCCGGTGAGGTCGAGCCGCAGGCGGGGGAGTTCCTCGCCGATCGCGCGGGCCAGCGCGGGCATGAGCCCGAAGCTGGCCGACCCGATGAACCCCAGCCGCAGGGCTCCCTCCTCGCCGGCGTCGATGCGGCGGGCCTCGTCCACGGCGTCGTCGAGCACGGCGAGGAGCACCCTCGCGCGCTCCAGGAAGCGAGCCCCCGCGGCCGTGAGGTCGACGCGGCGCGTGGAACGCTCGAGGAGGCGGGCGCCCACGTCCGCCTCGAGGGCCTTGATCAGCTGGGACAGCGCGGGCTGGGCGACGAAGAGCCGGTCGGCAGCGCGTCCGAAGTGGCGCTCCTCGGCGACGGCGACGAACGCGCGCAGCTTGCGGGGATCGATCACGTGCCCGCGCCCTCGTGGTGGCCACCCATACGCGGGACCCTACCCACCCCGACCGAGCGATGGGCCGTTCACACACTGTTCGTCCGGGGTGCCTAGGGTGCTTCCATGGAACGTTCCCGCATCACCGTCGTCGGGCTCGGCTACGTGGGCATGGCCTCGGCCGTCCTGCTGGCCCAGCGCCACGATGTCGTCGCCCTGGAGATCAACCCCGATCGGGCCGCCCTCGTCAACGCCGGCCACTCGCCGATCGAGGACGACGACATCAGCGCCTTCCTCGCCCGAGGTGACCTGTCGCTGCGGGCGACGACCGACCCGGCGGAGGCCTTCCCGGGTGCCGACTTCGTGATCATCGCGACGCCCACGAACTACGACACCGAGCTGGACTACTTCGACACCACCACGGTCGAGTCGGTGATCGAGGCGTCCGCCCTGAACCCGGACGCCGTGGTCGTGATCAAGTCGACGGTGCCGGTCGGCTACACCGAGCGGATCCGGGAGAGGTTCCCCTCCCGCCGCATCCTGTTCTCGCCGGAGTTCCTGCGCGAGGGCCGGGCGCTGCACGACAACCTGCACCCGAGCCGCATCATCGTCGCCGACCCCGGTCCGGACGCCGAGCGCTTCGCCGCGCTGCTCGTCGAGGGGTCACTCGACCCGGACGTGCCCGTCCTGTTCACCGGCTCGTCCGAGGCGGAGGCCATCAAGCTGTTCTCCAACACCTACCTGGCGCTGCGCGTGGCGTACTTCAACGAGCTCGACACGTACGCCGTCCAGCACGGGCTCGACACCCGGCAGATCGTCGACGGCGTCGGACTCGACCCGCGCATCGGCACCCACTACAACAACCCGTCGTTCGGGTACGGCGGCTACTGCCTGCCCAAGGACACCCAGCAACTGCTCGCGAACTACCGGTTCGTGCCGCAGAACCTGATCCGGGCGGTCGTGGACTCCAACGCCACCCGCAAGGACTTCATCGCGTTCGACATCATCAAGCGCAATCCCCGGGTCGTCGGCATCCACCGACTGGCGATGAAGGCCGGTTCCGACAACTTCCGCGAGTCGTCCGTGCAGGGGATCATGAAGCGGATCAAGGCCAAGGGCATCCCGGTGATCCTGTACGAGCCCCTTCTGGAGGAGGGCGAGTTCTTCCGCTCCGAGGTCGTCCGCGACCTGGACGAGTTCAAGGCGCGGGCCGACCTCATCGTGGCCAACCGGATGCACGACGAACTCGCCGACGTGGCCGACAAGGTCTACACGCGCGACCTGTTCCACGACAACTGACGGTCCGCCCCCCGGGCGCGCGGGTCAGTTGCCGTAGTGGGCCCGCCAGCGCGCCGGCGCGTAGGGCGCGTCCTCAGCCCGGACGCCGAGGGCGTGCGCCGCGCGGAGCGGCCAGTTGGGCTCGCGCAGGGCGGCGCGGCCGAGGAGCACGGCGTCCGCCCGGCCGTTGTGGAGGATCGCCTCCGCGTGGGTCGGATCGGTGATCAGCCCCACCGCCGCGGTCGGCATGCCGGTCTCCTGGCGGATGCGCTGCGCGAAGTCGACCTGGTAGCCGGGGCCGACGGGGACGCTCGCGGGGACCACGCCGCCCGTGGAGACGTCGACGAGGTCGACGCCGATCTCGCGCAGTTCTGTGGTCAGTCGGACGGAGTCGTCGATCGTCCAGCCGCCCTCGACCCAGTCCGTCGCGGACAGGCGGACAAGGACGGGCTTGTGCTGCGGGAACGTCGCGCGCACCGCCTCGGCCACCTCGCGGACGAGCCGGGTGCGGCCCGCGTGGTCGCCACCCCAGACGTCCGTGCGGGTGTTCGACAGCGGTGAGTAGAACTGGTGCAGCAGGTACCCGTGCGCGGCGTGGATCTCGACGGCGTCGAAGCCCGCGGCGTCCGCACGGCGGGTGGCTTGGGCGAAGGCCTCGATGACGGCCTCGATCTCCGGCTCGGTCAGCGCGTCGGCGGCCTCCTCGTCGACCGGACCGACCGGGCGCCAGCCACCCTCCTCGGGGGGAACGACCCCGGTGGGGTAGCCGGGCCACCAGCGGTTCGTGCTGGCCTTGCGTCCTGCGTGGCCCAACTGGACGGCCATCGCCGCCCCCTGGGAGTGGACGAAGTCGACGATGGTGGACCAGGCCCGGGTCTGCTCGTCGTTCCAGAGGCCGGTGTCGAACGGGCTGATCCGGCCCTCCGGCGTGACGGCCGTCGCCTCCGCGATGATGAGCCCGAACCCGCCGATCGCGAAGCTGCCGTAGTGCACGGTGTTCCACGTGGTCGGGACGCCATCCTGGGCGTCCACGGAGTACTGGCACATCGGGGGCACCCACGCGCGGTTGCGGACGGTCAGCTCGCGCAGGATGAGGGGCTCGAAGAGGAGAGGCTGGTTCACGCGACCAATCTATCGCGGGGGCCATTTTGTATTGCTACGTTGTTGTATTGCTACGTTGGGCCTGAGGGAGGAGAGGCCCCATGCTTGTCGTCGACCCCGGCCTGCCGACACCGCCGTACGAGCAGGTCAAGAACCAGATCATCGAGCAGCGGAGCTCAGGCGAACTGCCCGCCAACCACCGGCTGCCGCCCGTCCGGCAACTCGCGGTTGAGCTGGGCGTGGCTCCCAACACGGTTGCACGCGCTTATCGCGAACTCGAGGCGTTGGGTGTCGTCGAGACCCGTGGACGCCTGGGGACCTTCGTTGTCGGCACGGATGCCTCGGCCCGTCGGGAGGGTGCCGCCGCGGCCCGCGAGTACCTGGGCCGCATTCATGCTCTTGGGCTGGCCGACGCCGATGCCCTGCGGTTGCTGGGTGAGGTCATCGATCCCCAGGCCGCTTCCTAGCTGTACCTGGCCGCCGTGATGCCCGCCCGCCCTGCTTCGGCACGGGGGCAGACTTCGTTCCCGGCACGCTTCGCTCCCGGGCTGCCGGTGGACGGCTCCCAGGCGTCTGGCCAGCGGTTCGTTTCTCCTGGGCGATTCTCCTGCTGCGGTGGTCTCAGGTGCGGGTGGGGGGTGTGGGGAGGTCGGTGCGGGGGATGAATCCGGCGGTGATGGTGAGGGGTTGGGGTGGGATGTGTTGGGTGTGCCGGTGCCTCAGGTGGGTGCCTTGCCGGGTGACTTCGTAGCCGGACCCGAGCGGGCTGGTGATCGTGAACCGGCCCGGGTCGGATTGCTCGTACTTCCACTGGCCGTGGGTCTTGGCGCGGTGCACGAACTGCGACAGGCAGCCCAGGTTGCTGGGCCTGGTTTGCCGCGGCCGACCGTGGCGCCAGGACTGGGTGTGGTCTCGTTGGCAGCCGGCCGCGGGCCGGGACGAGAAGGGGAACACCTCGAACCCGTCCCGGACCACCACCTGCCGACCGATCCCGGCCGGCACCTCGTAGGCATCCACCGCCGGATCGTCGGCCAGGTCGATGACCGGCAGGACGCGGACCCGGTGGTGTTGCAGGAGGTCCCGGACCTGCCCCAGCAGCAGGGCCCCCAGGTCGCCGCCACCCCGGTTCGCGGTCGGGCCGACCAGTTGGGTCCGCGCCAACGGGCTCCCCGGCACCACGTGCACCACCAGCGTCGCCTCCGGACGCGGCAGACCACCGGGGAGTGGGGTGTCGCTCGGCTTGGCGAGATCGGCCAGGGCTTGCGCGCGCAACCGGTCGAGGGGGTCGGTCGCCCCGTCGGTGACCTTCTGCCGGGCGAGGGTCTCGACCGCGTTCGCCAGGACCAGGGCGTCCTCGCTGTGCAGGCGCGCGTACACACTCGAGATGCCCTCCCCCTCGTGCACGATCCGCACGAACGTCTCCGACCGCTTGCTGTCGGCCCGCTCGATCGCACCCTGGGGGTCGGCCGCCACGATCAGGCCCCCCAACTTCCGCAAGACGCGTGGCCACGCCAAGCGGCCCAGTGCCGGGAACAATGCCTCATCCACCTCCCGGCACGCCGACAGGGTGAGCAGGCTCGTCTTCTGGGCCAGCTTGCGGGCCTGCCACACCGGCAGCAAGCCCCGATGCAACGCCTCCCACGTCCGCGGCATCCGCTCCCGCAGGTCCACCACGTCCGACACCAGCGAGCGGGCACTGTCGGCCGAGAAGCCCATCAGGGCGGCGAGTTCGAGGATGAGGAATTCGGCGAACACCGGTGTGCCGTCGTGCCCCGACGCCACCAGGCGTTCGGCACCCTCCACCAGCGATTCGGGCACCGTGTCGTACAGGTCGACCAACTCGGCGACCAGATCCACCTCACAAACCTCCAGGGCACGACGACTCTCGCGCACCTGCACCAACTCACCCGCCACCTGGCGAGCACTCCTCAGGGGTAGGACTTCCATGACC
>NZ_JCAKNE010000031.1:0-53396 GCF_059515965.1 Propioniciclava sp. LT432
CCTGAATCCACCATCTCTGTGAGGGCGGGGTAAACGAGGAAATGCCCTCTGGTAAGGGAGAATGGGACTTGTCTAAGGTTCCGTGGCTCCCGCCAAGAAGGGCACTTCCGAGATGCAACTGTCTTACACTGTTGGTCGGATGTCGGCATCGTTCGATGAGCCGAACTTGGTCGGGTCCGCTGGACTGGTGCCCGCGATCGCGCTTGCGGACCAGCTCGGCCTGGCGGGGCTGGCTGACAGGTTGTTGACGGTGCCCGGCGCGAAGGGTTGCGCCGGGTTGAAGCTGACCTCGGTGTTGGCCGGGATGATGGCCGGCGCGGACAGCATCGACGACTTGGACGTGCTGCGTCACGGGGCGATGGGCAAGCTGTTCGGTGGGGTGCGGGCTCCCTCGACGCTGGGCACGTTTCTGCGGTCGATCCGGTTCGGGCACGTCCGCCAACTCGACGCGGTCGCCGCCCGCACCTTGTGCCGACTGGCTGACCGGGTGCCGGGCCTGCTACCCGACAGTCAGATCGTGTGGCTGGATGTCGATGACACGATCAAACCGGTGTACGGCCGCTCCAAGCAGGGCGCCGAGCACGGTTACACCCGGGTGCGCGGGTTGAACGCCCAACTGGCGACCGTGTCCGGGGTGGAGGTTGCACCGGTGATCGTGGCCGCTCGGCTGCGTCGGGGCGCAGCAGCGTCGGCGCACGGCGCGGTGCGGCTGGTCCGTGACGCGATCGCCACCCTGCGTCGAGCGGGGGTCACAGGGCAGGTGCTGGTCCGGGCGGATTCGGCCTACTACCAGCAGTCTGTGGTCGCGGCGATCGTGAAGGCCGGCTGCCAATTCTCGATCGGTGCCCGGCTCAACAAGGGGGTCCGTGCCGCGATCGCGACCATCGACGATCAGGCGTGGACCCCGATCGTGTACCCGAACGCGATCACCGACCCCGATACTGGGGAGTTGATCTCCTCGGCCGAGGTCGCCGAAGTCGGCTACACGGCGTTCACCTCGTATGGGGCCACCGGGCAGGTCACCGCCCGGTTGATCGTGCGCAGGGTCCCCGAACGCAACACCAAGAAGCTGGCCGCGGCTGCCCAGGATGGCTTGTTCGAGGTGTGGCGTTACCACGCGGTGTTCACCAACCAGAGCTCCCCTCTGGTGGAGGCGGAGAAGACACACCGGGGGCACGCGGTCATCGAGCAGGTGTTCGCCGATCTGAAAGCCGGCCCGTTGGCCCATCTGCCGTCGAAATCGTTCAACGCCAACGCCGCCTGGCTCGCCATCGCCACGATCGCGTTCAACCTCACCCGCGCCCTCGGCGTCACCGCCGGCGGCCGGTACGCCCGGGCCGAGACCGCGACCATCCGCGCCCACCTGATCCACACCCCGGCCCGGGTAGCCACCTCGGCACGACGAATACGGCTGCACCTGCCCACCCGCTGGCCCTGGGCCAGCGGGTGGCAGCGGCTCTGGACCGCTGTCATGACCACCTGAACCCGGTAGCCCCCGACCGTCACGACCAAGGAACCCCAGTGGAAAGCCCGGACAGACCGGGCGATCACCCCTGCCCGAAAGCCACCGCACGGTCGCCCGAACACCACATCTACAAGCACAAACACCCTCAGACGTCAATCGGTGGATTCAGGTTTAGCTGCCGTTCCTAGGTGCCACTACGGGGAACGCCGCTGATGCCCGATATTGAGCGTGGCGACAAGGGGTTTCAGGGGTCTCCAGGGACGCTCGCGGGTAGGGTCTGATCTAGTCCGATGGTTGCCCGTTCGAGTCGGGCCGGGGGCGCTTCCAGTACCCCATGATCGCGACGTGGTCGCGGGGCATCCCACGATCCCGGACAAGGTGTGTCCGCAGGTCGGTGACGACCCCGGACTCCCCGGCGACCCACACGTAGACGTCGCGGCTGCGTGGGACGGACCCGTCGGTCGCGTACAGCGCCCGGTACTGGCGGGTGTCCCAGACGATGGGGCGTTCTGGTCCGGTCTCGACGATGGGCTCGCTCCCGCCGTCCGCCGTCGACGGGAGCGCCCGGCGCAGTGCCTCGCCGAGTCGCTGGCCCACCGGGGCCGGTCCGCGCGGCAACCAGGTGACGCTCGCGGAGGCCTTGGTCGGCAACGGCAGGGCGTCCGCCTCGGTCGGCACCTCGATGAAGGCGTCGATGGTGAGGTCGTCGGATGCGTCATGCAGGATCCCGGAGATCGCCGGGAGCGCCGTCTCGTCGCCCGCGAGCACGATACGCCGTGCGTCGCCGGGGTCGAACTCGATGCCGGGGACCTCCGGTGCGTCCGCGTCGGGGCCGACCACGAGCGCCGGGTCACCTGCGGCGAGGCCGGTGAACCAGCGTGCCGCGGGCCCTTGGGGGCCACCGTGGCGCACCACGTCGATGTCGACCTCGGGCCGGTCGCCCCCGAGCCGCGCAGCGCGGATCGTGTAGGTGCGCAGGTCACCGCGGGCGGCGTCCGGGAGGCGCGCCCATTCCGCCCGCCAACCGTCCGCCGCGGCGAGCAGGCCAACGGCGTCCGGCAGCGGCTGTCCTGGAGCCGGGATGACGAGCTTGACCCGGAGGTCCCACGTGGCGCCCGACAGCGTCCCGAACCGGCGCAGGGACTTCCCGGTGAGCGTGACGCGCCGCACGTGGGGCGAGAGGTCGGTGCAGGAGGCCACCGTGAGCGGGAACAGGCGCGGGGACTCGGTCCGGCGCCGCAACGCCACGGACGTCACCGGCCACCGCCGAGGGGCAGGACGTGGGGCCGGCCCAAGGTGGGCTCGGCGATCACCTCGGCCCGGAGCCTGAACACGTCCCACAGCAGGTCGGGGGTCACGACCCGGTCGGGTTCGCCATGCTCGACGACGTGCCCGTCGCGCATGGCCACGATCCGGTCCGAGTAGAGGGCTGCCAGGGACACGTCGTGCAGCACCATGACGATCGTGCGGCCCATGGTGCGGTTGAGCTGCCGCACCAACTCGAGGACCTCGACCTGATGGGCCAGGTCGAGGTACGTGGTCGGCTCGTCCAGCAGCATCGTGTCGGTCTGCTGGGCCAGCGTCATCGAGATCCACGCGCGCTGCCGCTGCCCGCCCGACAGCTCGTCGAGGGGCACGTCCGCCACGTCCGCGATGTCGGTCGCCGCCAACGCCTCGGCCACGGCGCCGGCGTCCTCGCGGGAGAACTGTTGGTACCAGCGCTGGCGGGGGTGCCGTCCGCGGGCCACCAGCTCACCGACGGTGAGCCCGGTGGGGGCGACAGGGGACTGGGGAAGGATACTGAGGCGCTGGGCGATGTGGCGCGACGACAGGGTCGTGATGTCCTGGCCCTCCAGGAGGACGCTGCCCCCGAGCGCGGGCAGCAGCCGGCCGAGCCCCCGCAGCAGCGTCGACTTGCCGCAGCCGTTGGGACCGATGATGGACGTCACGGTGCCGTGCTCGAAGGCGAGGTCGAGGGGGTGCACGACGGTGCGCCCGTCGAAACCCAGCCGAAGACCCGAAGCGGCGAGTGGGGGAGCGGGGGCGACGTCCGGTGCCATGGTCATGGTGCCTTCCTCTGGCTGCGGTGGACGAGGGCGATCAGGACGGGCCCGCCCAACACGGTGGTGAACGCGCCGACAGGGATGGCGTGGGGGAGGAGGAAGCCGGCGAGGAGGTCGCACGCCACGACGAAGGTGGCGCCGATGGCGGCCGTCAGGGCCAGGGGCGGCAGGGCGCTCCCCGCGAGGGCGCGCGCCACCAGCGGGCACATCAGCGCGACGAACGCGATCGGTCCCGCGAGCACCGTCCCGACTGCCGTGAGCAGGATCGCGAGGCCAACCAACGCGGGGCGGCTCCACGACAGTGGCAGACCGAGGCTGCGAGCCGTGTCGTCGTCGAACGAGCTGAGAGCCAACCACGGACCGGCCCCAGCGGCCAGGGCCAACAGCGGCACGGACGCCGCCAGCGACGGCAGCACGGCACCCCAGTCCCGACCGTTGAGCGACCCCATCATCCACGTGAGCGCCTGGCCGGCGTTGCTCACGTCGCCGAGGGTCAGCAGCCACGTGGTCAGGCTCGAGGCGAGCCCGCTGAACCCGAGTCCCACCAGGACCAGGCGCATCGAGTCGAATTCCCGGCCGCTGCGCCGCCGGGTCAGCAGGAAGACGGCGGCACCGGTCGCCAGTGCCCCGAGCGCCGCCGCCACGGGCATGCCGACGGCGGCCGCGAACCCACTGGCGCCGCCGTGCCCGGCGCCCGCCAGGACGAGCACCGCCACGGCGCCGGTCGCGGCCCCGCTGGTCACGCCGAGGATCTCGGGAGTCGCCAACGGGTTGCGCGCGACCGTCTGCGTGAGCGCCCCGGCGACAGCCAGGCAGGCTCCCGCCACGGCCCCTGCCACGGTGCGCGGCAGCCGGAACTCGACGACCGCCAGCCGAACCGCGCGGGGCGTCGCCTGGTCACCCGCCAGGCCACCGATCACCTCGGGCACCGTCATGGGACGGCCGGCCCACAGCAGGTGGGCGAGCGTGACCGCGGCGAGGACGAGGACGATGCCCGCGGTCCACGCCGCCACGCGGGGGCTGACGACGACGGACGCCGACGGTGACCGCCACACCCGGGTGCCCGGCGCGGGTCCCCACGCGGTGTCGCGAGCCCCTTGCCGCAAGGCCGTCACAGGGACACCAACCGGCGGCGGCGGGCCAGGTGCACGAAGAACGGTGCGCCCACGACGGCCAGCACCACGCCGACCGGCAGCTCCCCGGGACGCGCGATGACCCGGCCGGCCGTGTCCGTCAACAGCAGGACGGCGGAGCCCAGCAAGGCGCTCGCCGGAAGTTGCCAGCGGTAGTCGGGACCCACGGTGCCGCGGGCCAGGTGCGGGACGAGCAGCCCGGCGAAGGCCAGGGGCCCGGCGAGCACGACGGCCGCGGACGCCAGCACGCCGAGGGCGGCCAGGCCCAGCAATCGGGCACGACCGACGGCCACCCCGAGCGCGCGTGCGGTGTCCTCGCCCAGGGCCAGGGCGTTGAGCGGGGCGATGTTGGCGGCCGCCAGCACGAGGCCGACGGCGATGAGCGGGGACACGTCCGGCAACATCGAGCCGCGCACGGCCACGGAACCCAGCTGCCAGAACCGGAGTGTGTCCAGTGCCGCATCGTTGCTGAGCACGATGACCGACACGACGCCCTGCGTGAGGGCCGACACCGCTGCCCCGGCCAGCACGAGGCTCAGCACGGTGCTGCCGTGCCGGGTTGCGGAGCCCACCGCGACGACGACCAGGCAGGCCACGACCGCTCCCGAGAAGGCCAGAGCCGCCTGGACGTGGGCCGCGGTGCCGGCTGGGCCGAGCAGCATCGACCCTGCGACCACGGCCAGCGCGGCGCCCGGGTAGATGCCGAGCAGGCCCGGGTCCGCGATCGGGTTGCGGGTGTGTCCCTGCGCGAGGGTGCCGGCGACCCCGACGGCCGCGCCCACGGCCAAGGCGTTGAGTGTACGGGGCCAGCGGAGGTCGCGGATGGCCACATCGGCGACGGTCCCGGTCGGGGTGGCCAGCGCATGCCACAACTCGGCCAGCGACGTGGGCCGGCCGCCGAAGGCGAGGCTGACGAGCAGGGAGGCTGCGACCAGTCCCAACCCCAGGCAGAGACCCAGTGCGGGTCGGCGACGGACCCGCCACAGTGGCGGTGGCGCGGCCATGGCGGTGGTCGCCGGCACCGCTGCCGTGACGCCCGGGTGCGGACCCAACGTCCCTCCTCAGAATTTGGACACGCCGATTATGCGCAATTCAGCGATGAGTATAGAGTGCGGCGACGGTTAGGCAAACCTAACCTAACTTCAGCCCACTGGGCCACCCACGGAAGGACCTTCATGATCCGACACCGCATTCGCCACGCCCTCGCCTCCACTGCCGTCCTCCTGTCAGGAGCCCTGGTGCTCGCAGGCTGTGCCGCAGCGCCGGCCACCCCCGCGGGCACGGCCCCGACGGCGGGGCAGTCCGGCTTCCCCAAGACGATCACGCATGCGATGGGGAGCACCGAGCTGGAGAACGCCCCCAAGCGCATCGTCACGCTCGACCCGAGCTACACCGACGCCGCGCTCGTGCTGGGCGCCGACGTGGTCGGGTACACGATTTACCGCAAGGGCGACGAGTCGTTCCCGGCCTACCTCGGCGACGTGAGCGCACAAACCAAGGAGGCGGTCAATGTCGGATCGCTGGCCGAACCGAGCCTCGACAAGATCCTCGAGACGCGCCCGGACCTGATCGTCTCGGCGAAGGTCCGCCATGAAGCGCTCTACGGGCAGCTGTCCAAGATCGCCCCGACCATCTTCTCCGTGTCGACCGGACCCACGTGGAAGCAGAACGTCGTGACGCTCGGCGACGCCCTGGGGGACAAGGCCAGGGCCGAGAAGGTGGTCGCCGACTACGAGGAGCGCGCCGAGAAGGTCGGTGGGGAGATCATGGCGAAGAACCCTGGCCTGACCTACTCGTACCTGCGCTTCGCCGGGGAGGACACGGCGCGGCTGTACTCGTCGAGTTCCTTCTTGGGCGAGATCATGGCCGACGCGGGCATCCCCCGGCCCGAGGGTCAGCCTGACTCGACGGAGAAGATCTTCGTTCCCCTGTCGCAGGAGCAGCTGACCGTGGCCGACGCCGGGCTGGTCATCGTCAGCTCGTTCGGGCAGGAAACGGCCGAGGGGGACAAGTCACGGGCGCAGCAGGCGGCCTTCCAGGCCAACCCGCTCTGGGCGAGCCTGAAGGGCAAGGTGCTGCCGGCCGACGACATCACCTTCGCCACATCGGTCAGTATCCAGGGCGCCCATGCCGTCCTCACACGGTTGGCGGAGGAGTTCGGGGTGGACCCGCACCTGCCGTGATCGGTGGAGGAGGCGCGACTACCCTAGGGCGCATGAGTCTCGACCACATCGCCCTGCGCGAACGCCGCGCCAACGGCCTCCCGGTCGAGGACGAGGGGCCGCGTCCGCACTGGGCCATGCGCCTCCTCACCAGCCCCTGGACGTGGCTGGTGCTCGGCATGACGATCATCTACGCGGCAGGCCTGGCGTGGATGTACCAGACGTCCATCCAGTCGACCCCGGTCGAGGGTGGCGTCATCCCGGGCCTCAATGCGTCGGCGATCCGGCGCTCGGCCCAACTCGCCCTCCCGACGCTCGCCGCGTGGGTCGTCGTGTTCCTGGCGGTCGACCGTTTCCGACCCCTGCGTCCGGCGCTGTGGTGGCTCGCGCTGGGCTGGGGTGGGTCGGTCGCCACGGCCCTGTCCATGGTGGTCAACACGTGGGCCGGGCAGGAGATGGCGATCGTCGGCAACGGTGACCCCGCCACCGGCGCACGCACGGCCGTGTTCGTCGCACCGTTCGTCGAGGAGGCCACGAAGGCCACGATCCTGTTCCTCATCGCCATGGCGTTGCGCTACCGGCTGGTCTCCCGCATCCAGGGCGTCGCGCTGGCGGGCCTGTCCGGAGCCGGGTTCGCGTTCACCGAGAACATCCTCTACTACAGTCGCGCGATCGTGTACTCCTCCTCGACCATCCAGGCCGGCGATCCCGAGGCCGCGCTGGCCGAGATCGTCCTCCTGCGAGGGCTCAAGACCGCCTTCGGCCACCCGTTGTTCACAGTCCTCGCCGGCATCGCGTTGGTCATCGGCCTGCGGTCGGCGAGCAAGACCGTCCGCATCCTCGCGCCGGTGGCCGGCTACCTGGTCGCTGCGCTGGCACACATGGTCTTCAACTTCCTCGCCAGCACCGGCATGGACGCCAACTGGATGGCGATCATCGGCTGGCTGGTGACGCTCAGCGTGGCCATCCACGTCGTCCGCCAGCTGCTGGCGGAGGGTGGCCGCCACCGGGACCGACTCACCGACTACGTCACCATGGGTTGGCTGCCGGACTCGGCCGTCGGCTCGTTCAGCCGCCAACGGACGCGCTGGCACAGTCTCCTCAACGCGATCAGCCGCGGGTGGCTGGCGTGGAGGGCGACGGTACGACTGCAGCGGACGATCACCGAACTGGTCCACCTGCGGGACTCGATGGCGCGGGGCGTCATCGACCGGGCGGGCCAGGGGCGGGAGCGCGAGTTGCTGGCGCGCGCGCGGGAGCTCTGGCCGATCGCCGTCACCGACCCGACGGTGCAGAAGTTCCTGCTGCCGCGGTTGCCGCAGGTGCTGCAGCGCTTCCGTCGCCGGGGGAAGGTGCCTGCCACAACGGCTTCGATGCCGATAGGCTCGCCTCAGTACTCACCGGTGGATCCCCGGTGGGCCCCACCGAGAGGTTAGAACTGCATGAGCACAGCGGCACTGGTCGAGGCGCTGACGGCCCTCAGGGAGGCGTTGGCGTCGGCGAGGCTCCCGCTGGGTCTGCCCGGACGTGAGGCCGCGGCGCGGAGTGCCCGCGAGATGGTCACGCAGCTGGACGACTACATCCTGCCGCGGCTCGCCTCGCTGGAGGCTCCCCTGCTCACCGTCATCGGTGGGTCCACGGGCGCGGGCAAGTCGACGCTGGTCAATGCGCTGGTCGGACGCGTCGTGTCGCGTCCGGGTGTCATCCGCCCCACCACGCGGAGCCCGGTGCTCGTCCACCATCCCGACGACCTCGAGTTCTTCCAGTCCGACCGCATCCTGCCCGGGTTGGGGCGCTCCTTCGACGCGTCGCACGACACCAGCACCCTCCAGTTGGTGTCCGAGCCGTCCCTGCCTCGCGGGCTGGCGCTCCTGGACGCGCCCGACATCGACTCCGTGGTGGCCGAGAACCGTACGCTGGCCGCCCAGCTGCTGGCGGCTGCCGACCTGTGGTTGTTCGTGACCTCGGCGGCCCGCTACGCGGACGCCGTGCCCTGGGAGTACCTGCGGTCCGCCGCTGAGCGCGCCGCCGCCGTGGCGGTGGTCCTGGATCGTGTTCCCCCGGCGGCGATGGGGGAGGTGCCGGCCCACCTGGGGCGCCTGATGACCGAGCGTGGATTGGCGAACTCCCCGCTGTTCGCCGTCCCCGAGACGACGCTGGACGACCAGGGCATCCTCCCGGACGCCGCGGTCTCACCCATCCGCACGTGGCTCGCCACGCTGGCGTCCGACCAGGCCAGCCGGCAGGCCGTCGTCCTCCAGACCCTCGACGGCGCGATCGGGTCGCTGGTGACCCGCTCCCCGGCGGTGGCGGCGGCCGTGGACGACCAGGTCGAGGCGCTGGCCCAGCTCCGCAACGACGCCGAGAAGAGCTACGCCGAGGCGGTCCGCACCGTGGGCGTCCAGACGGCGGACGGCACGCTGCTGCGCGGCGAGGTGCTGGCCCGCTGGCAGGACTTCGTCGGCACGGGCGAGTTCATGCGCGCCGTCGAGCAGAGGATCGGGCGGCTCCGCGACCGCATCATGGCCACCTTCAAGGGCGAGCCCCCCGAGGCCAATGAGGTGAAGCTGGCGGTCGAGTCCGGGCTCGAGGCGCTCGTCCGTGAGGAGGGCGACGCGGCGGCCGAGCGGGCGGAGGCGGCCTGGGCCGCCCACCCCGCGGGACGAGAGGTGCTGTCCGCGGCCCGGGAGGACCTGTCCCACAGCTCGGTCGAATTCGATGCCGCGGTGTCCCGCGCGATCCGTGACTGGCAGGGCGACGTGCTGGACATCGTCTCCGAGGTGGGGGCGTCCAAGCGCAGCACCGCCCGCTTCCTGGCCCTCGGCGTCAACGGCCTGGGCATCGCGCTGATGGTCGTGGTGTTCAGCCAGACCGGTGGGCTCACCGGTGCCGAGGTCGGTGTGGCCGGCGGCACGGCCCTGCTGGCGCAGCGCCTGCTCGAGGCCGTGTTCGGCGAGGACGCCGTGCGCCGGCTCGCCAAGCAGGCCAAGCAGCGCCTGGACGAGCGCATCGAGGCCCTCATGGCCGCCGAGCTCGATCGCTACCTGCGCGCTCTGGCCGACACCGGCGTCGCCGCCGACGGGGCGGACGCGGTGCGCGACGCGGCCGCCGCGCTCGCGCAGCAACGGGGCGGCGATCCCGTCCTGCACGGCAGCCGACGAGCCGAGCTCGACCCCGCCCACCGTGCGTTGGGCACAGGGGAGCCGCCGGCCCTGACCGGTGACGTCCTGGACCCCCGTGACGAGGCGGAGGGGTTCCGCGTGGAGGTGCGTGATGGGCAGTAGGCGCAAGGAGCCCAGCATCGCCGTCCGGCTGCAGGCCCTCGACGAGGCCATCGACCTCACCCGTGGCAGGCTGCCGGACGCGGTGGTCGACGCCGCGGACGCCGTCGTCGACCGGGCCGGCCACCGCCTGTCCATCGCCGGCGAGCACACCGTGGTCGCGCTCGCCGGGGCCACCGGCTCGGGCAAGTCCTCGACGCTCAACGCCATCTCCGGTACCCAGTTGGCGCGCACCGGCGTGACGCGCCCGACGACGAGCGAGGCGATGGCCGTCTCGTGGGGCACCGAGCAGCCCGTGGAACTCCTGGACTGGCTCGGTGTCCACCGGCGCCACCTCGTGGCGTCGGCCGAGGACTCGGTGCTGCGCGACCTCGTCCTCCTCGATCTCCCCGACCACGACTCGACCGAGGTGACCCACCGCCTGGCCGTGGATCGCCTCGTGGAACTGGTCGACGTGCTCGTGTGGGTCGTCGACCCCCAGAAGTACGCGGACGGCGCCCTGCACGACGGCTACCTGAAGCCGCTGGCCGACCACGCCGACGTGATGGTCGTGGTCCTGAACCAGGTCGACCGGCTCACCGGTCCCCAGCGGGCCGATGCGCTGGCCGACCTGCGCCGGCTGCTGGACTCCGAGGGGCTGGGCAGGACGCGCGTGCTGGCGACGTCCGTCCTGACCGGCGAGGGCGTCCCCGAATTGCGCGCCCTCCTGGAGGAGGTGGTCCGTGCCAAGGCGGCCAAGACCCAGCGCTTCTCGGCGGACGTCACGCGTCAAGCGCGGCTCATGGCGGCCGAACTGGGGTCCCACCCGGTGCCACGCCTGACCGGCGCCGCCGTGGACCGGCTCAACGAGACGATGGCCGAGGCCGCGGCCGTCCCGGTGGTGACGGACGGCGTCCTGAAGGCGTGGCGGCACCGTGGGACGATCGCCACGGGCTGGCCGCTGGTGACGTGGGTGAAGAGGCTCAAGCCGGATCCGCTCCGCAAGCTGCGCGTCGGGCTGTCACCGAAGGAACTGAGCCCGACCGACGTGAGCCGCACGTCGCTACCGAAGGCCACGTCGGTGCAGCGCGCCCGTCTGGACGCCTCGCTGCGCGGCCTGATCGATGTCGCCACCGAGGGCGTCCCGCGGGGCTGGGCCGATCGGATCAAGGCGGTCGCGCGCGGCAACGAGAAGGTCCTCGCGGACCGGCTCGACCGGGCCGTCGCCGGGACGGACCTGCGCATGCACCAGGGCCATGGCTGGTGGGTACTCGTCACCATCCTGCAGTGGATCCTGTTGGTGGCGCTCGTGGTGGGGGCGACCTGGTGGGCACTCCCGCTGGTGTTCGCGCTGCTGCAGGCGCCCGTCGAACTGCCGCTGGTCACGTGGCAGGGCTGGCCGGTCCAGACCCTGCTCGTCGCCGGCGGCATCGTGGGTGCCGTGGTGCTGGCCCTGCTGAGCCGGGTCTTCGTGGAGGCCGGGGCTCGGGTGAAGGCGAGGCAGGCGCGTCGTGCGTTGATGGAGGCTGTCGCAGGGGTGACCGCTGTGGAGGTGGTGGAGCCCGTCCAGGCCGAGCTCGATCGCCTGGCGGCCGCCCGCGAGGCCGTGAAGCGGGCCGCCTGAGCGTGCCCCGGATGGGGGACCGCCCGGGTTCAGCGTGGGCCGTCCGCCTGCTTGATGGCCGAGACCTCGAACTCCAGCTTGACCGTGTCGCCGACGAGGACGCCGCCGGTCTCCAGGACGGCGTTCCAGGTCAGGCCGAACTCCGCACGGCTGATGGTGGTCGAGCCGGTGAAGCCGATGCGCTGGTTGCCGAAGGGATCCTTCGCGCCGCCCTCGTACTCGAAGGTCACCCGCACGGGCCGGGTCACATCCCGGACCGTCAGGTCGCCCACGACCTCGACGTGCGAGTCGTCGAGGATGTGGAAGTCCGTGCCCACGTAGGTGATGGCCGGGAAGCGCGCGACGTCGAAGAAGTCGGGGCTGCGCAGGTGGCCGTCCCGGTTGAGGTCGCGGGTGTTGATGCTGCTGGCCTTGACGCTGACCAGGAGCGCCGAGTAGTCGGGATGGGAGCCGTCGATCGCTGCCCAACCCTGGAAGGACTCGAACGTCCCCCGCACCTTGGCGATGCCGGCGTGCCGCGCGACGAAGGCGACGCTGCTGTGGGCGGGGTCGATGTGGTAGGTCCCGTCCAGTTGGTTCAGTGGCAGCACGACGTGAGATCCCTTCTGTCCACAGCCCGGTGGGCATGCGGACCCCCTCTGTCCACAGGCGCCGGAAGCGACTGACCAACGTTAGCGCGTTCCGCCCATTGTCGTACCGGCCACCAAAGGACAGGAAGGGGCACGAGATGGATGCAGACATCATCATCGAGGGCAATGTGGGCAACGGCGTGGAGTGGCGGGAACACCCCATCTATGGGGGGCGCACCACGTTCAGCGTCGCCGTGACGCCGGGTTACCGCCAGGAGAAGGGCTGGGTCGAGCTGAACACGATGTGGTTCAGGGTCACGTGCTGGCGCCAGATGGCCGTCCACGCGCGCGACAGCCTCAGCAAGGGCGACGCGGTCGTCGTCAAGGGCAAGCTGCGCCTCGACAAGTGGCGCGACGAGCAGGGCAACGAGAGGCAGGAGTTCTCGATCAGGGCCGACTGGGTCGGGCACAACCTCAAGCGAGGCAAGGCCGTGTTCGAGCGGACGCGCTCGCGTCCCGAGCCGGAGGAGCCCGGCTACCTCACCGACGACGAGGCGGAGCGGTTGGCAGACATCGAGGCCCAGTACGCCTCCCTGTCGCGGGGGGAAACCATCGACGCCGACGGTGTCGTGCACGAGTCGGAACCCCTGGGCGTCGACGCCTGACCGGGGGTCGGGAGGGGACGGTTCCCTGCCGTCCCCTCCCGACCCTTCATCGCGTTTACCCGGCACTGGCCCGAGGACGCAGGCGTCGCGCTCTACGCGGAGTGCCGCGAAGGCTTGTGCGGCACCTGCGAGGTCGGCATCGTGGCCGGCGAGGCGGACCTGTGGGACATCGTCAAGGACGTCCCGGACGCCAAGCTCGCCGGACACTTCCGCCGCTACCTCGAGGGAAGCCCCGATGCGGCGCTGGTTGAGGCCAAGTCGGACGCCGAGGTCGCCGACCTGCTGCGCACCGCCTCCACCGGCGCCCAGGACGACTTCGTGATCACGAAGGTGTTCGACTACGCGATGAAGTTCGTCCGCAACGACGGCTGATCAACCGGGACGCCCCGGACGCGCGGTGAGCGCGCCCGGGGCGTCCTTGTCGTGCAGACCGCGAGGTCAGTCGCGCTTCAGCCGGCGGTGCTTGGAGGCGTGCGGACGGGCGGCCTCGACGCCCAGGCGCTGGACCTTGTTCGCCTCGTAGTCGGCGAAGTTGCCCTCGAACCAGAACCAGTTGGCCTCGTTCTCGTCGTTGCCCTCCCACGCGAGGATGTGCGTGGCCACGCGGTCGAGGAACCACCGATCGTGGGAGATCACGACGGCACAACCCGGGAACTCCAGCAGGGCATCCTCCAGGGACTGCAGCGTCTCCACATCCAGGTCGTTGGTGGGCTCGTCGAGCAGCAGCACGTTGCCGCCCTGCTTCAGGGTGAGGGCGAGGTTCAGTCGGTTCCGCTCACCGCCGGACAGAACGCCCGCGAGCTTCTGCTGGTCGGGGCCCTTGAAGCCGAAGGAGGCCACGTAGGCGCGGGACGGCATCTCGAAGTTGGCGACCTTGATGTGGTCCAGCCCGTCCGAGACGACCTCCCACACGTTCTTCTTCGGGTCGATGCCGGAGCGGTTCTGGTCGACGTAGCTGAACGACACGGTCTTGCCGACCTTGAGCTCGCCGGAGTCGGGCTCCTCGGCGCCGGTGACCATCTTGAACAGCGTGGTCTTGCCGACGCCGTTGGGCCCGATGATGCCGACGATGCCGGCGCGGGGGAGCGTGAAGGACAGGTTGTCGATGAGGACGCGGTCGCCGAAGCCCTTGGTGAGGTTGATGGCCTCGAGCACGTCCGAGCCCAGGCGGGGGCCCGGCGGAATGTTGATCTCCGCCGGGTCGATCTGCCGGTTCTTCTCGGCCTCCGCCGCGAGTTCCTCGTAGCGGGCGAGGCGGGCGCGGTTCTTGGCCTGACGCGCCTTCGGGTTGGCCCGCACCCACTCGAGCTCGCGCTCGAGGATCTTGGCGCGCTTGGCGTCCTTCTTGCCCTCGATCTGCAGGCGCGAACGCTTGGTCTCCAAGTAGGTGGAGTAGTTGCCCTCGTAGGGGTGAAGCTTGCCGCGGTCGATCTCGCAGATCCACTCGGCGACGTTGTCGAGGAAGTACCGGTCGTGGGTGACGGCCAGGACGGCTCCCGGGTAGGCCTTGAGGTGACCCTCCAGCCAGTTCACGCTCTCGGCGTCCAGGTGGTTGGTGGGCTCGTCCAGGAGCAGCAGGTCGGGCTGCTGGAGCAGGAGCTTGACCATGGCGACGCGACGGCGCTCACCACCGGACAGCACGTCGACGACGGTCTCACCCGGGGGGCACTGCAGGGCATCCATCGCCTGCTCGAGCTGGGACTCGATGTCCCACGCGTTGAGGTGGTCGAGCTCCTCCTGGAGGGTGCCCATCTCGGACATGAGCGCGTCGAAGTCGGCGTCCGGCTCGGCCATCTCCATGCCGATCGCGTTGAAGCGCTCGACCTTGGCCAGAGTGCCGGCCACGGCCTCCTGGACGTTCTCCATGACCGTCTTGCCCTCGGTCAGGGGCGGCTCCTGCAGGAGGATGCCGACGGTCTTGCCCTTGCCGAGCATCGCGTCGCCGTTGTTGGGCTTCTCCAGGCCGGCCATGATCTTCAGCAGCGTCGACTTGCCGGCGCCGTTGGGGCCGACGACGCCGATCTTGGCGCCCTCGTAGAACGACAACGTGACGTTGTCGAGGATGAGCTTCTCACCCAACGACTTGCGCACGTTGTGCATGGTGAACACGAACTCGGGCATGAACCGTCCTTGCTTGGAATGGGATGGAATCGGGCCCCAGTATAGGGAGCGGCTACCGTGGCAGGCATGTCGTCGCAGCGCAAGGCACTCCTGGCCGCCATGTGGGTCGTCTCCGTCGTCCTGGCGTTCGTCGTCGGGACCCAGTTCAGCTTCACGCCGAAGCAGCAGGCCACCCCGCCCTCGGCCCCGTCCGCGACGACGACCGATGCCGCAGCCGCCGAGAGCGCACCCTCGCCGGACGCCTCGGCCGCCGCGGAGTTGGAGCAGTACCTCCTCGCCCTGCCCCGGCGCCAGGCGGACGATGCGCTCGCCCTCGGCAAGGTGGACGCCAAGGTCGTCCTCACCAACTGGTCCGACTACCGGTGCCCGTACTGCGCACGCTGGCACGAGACCACCCTCCCCGAGTTGCAGCGCTACGTGGACGACGGCACCCTCCGCATCGAGTTCCGCGACCTGGTGCTGTTCGGGGACGAGTCCACGAACGCCGCCGTCGCCGCGCGCGCGGCCGGCCTGCAGGGCAAGTTCTGGGAGTACCAGGAGGCGGTCTACGGCAACGCCCCGGAGAGCGGTCACCCGGAGATCGACCGGGCCAAGCTGCTCGAGTTCGCGACGCAGGCGGGAGTGCCCGACATGGCGGCCTTCGAGGCCGCTCTCGACGACCCGACCTTGGCCCAGGCCGTCCAGGCCGACACCCGGGAGGCCCAGCAACTGGGCATCACCGGGACGCCGTTCTTCGTCGTCGGCGGCCAGGCCATCAACGGCGCCCAGCCCGTGGACGTCTTCACCGCGACGATCGAGGCCGAGGCCAAGCGCTGACGCTGGTCAGTGGGGGGCCCGGCGCAACGCTCCCCACCCGATGAGGGCGCACACGATGCCGATGGCGGCCCCGACGACGGTGTCGCTGACGTGGTGCATGCCCAGGTAGAGGCGCGAGAGCGCCACCGCGAACACCCAGACCACCCCGAACGTCGGCACGCCGACCTTCCGCGCCCAGGAGCGCCCCGAGCTCAGGACCAGCAGGCTGAAGACGAGCATGAGGCAGGCGGACGCCCCGACGTGGCCACTGGGGAAGCTTCCGTCCGGCAATCCGAAGTCGAGCTGTTCGACGCCCTCGGGGCGGGGACGCCCGACCAGGAACACGGCTGACTGGTAGACGAGTGCCTCCAGGGCGACCGACACGAGCGGCAGGAGGGCGAGCCACCACTGGCGCGTCGCGCGGCGGATCACGAAGAACGCCACGAGCGCGGTGAGCGGGGCTCCGACCACGCCGGCGGCGTGCGACACGGTGTAGACGACCAGGTCGGACGCCGGCGTCCGGCCCGCCTGGAGGGCGCGGTTCACCGCGTCCTCGCCCGCCACTCCGCTGGGCGGCAGGACGAATCGGCCCACCAGCACCACGACCACGAGCAGCAGCAGGGCGGGGAGGAGGCCGCGGACGGCGATGTCGCGCCAATACGCCCCCTTGCTCGGCTCGGAGGGATCGTCGACGTACCGGTGCAGGAAGGAGGCCATGCCGCAGTCTAGGGCCCGGCCGCCAAGCGCCGAGCGCCGGCCCGCACGAGTTCGCGCACCTCGTCGAACACCGTGTCGGGCAGGGCGTCCACGGGCCACCACCGGACCGCGTGGGACTCGTCCGAGATGACCAGTTCGGCACCGGGCAAGGCCCGGGCCACGAACCTCACGTCCAGGTGCCGGGTCGTCTCGGTGTACCCCCGACAGGTGATCGGATGGCAGTCGAGCGTCACCGGCGTGGGGTCCAGGTCGACCTCCAGCCCCAGCTCCTCGCGCACCTCGCGGCGCGCCGCGTCCGCGAGCGTGGAGTCGGACGCCTCGAGGTGGCCCCCCGGCTGGAGCCAGGCGCCCACGATTCCGTGCAGCAGCAACGCCACCGAGGAGTGGTCGTGGCTGAACACCACCGCGGACGCCGTCAGGTGGCCGGGGGTGCAGCTGCGTGCGCAGGCGTCCGGGCGCGCGGCGAGGAAGGCGAGGTAGGCCTGGGCGAGCGCCGCCTGGCTGGGTGACGGGGCCGCCCAGCCGGTCAGGGTCGCGACGGCGTCCGCGTGCAGGCTCATGCGTGGACGGTGTGGGCCACGACGAGTTCGGCGAACGTGAGGGCCTGACGGCCCTGGAGGTCCTGCAGCTGGGTGCGGCAGGAGAACCCGTCGGCGAGGACGATCGCGTCGGGGCCGGCGGCGTCCAGGGCGGGGCCGAGGTTGGTCTCGAACACCTTCACCGAGAAGTCGTAGTGGCCGTCGATCATGCCGTGGTTGCCGGCCAGTCCGCAGCAGCCCGTGACGCGCACGAGGTTCGCCCCCGACGCCTTGAGCAGGCGCTGCTCGGCCGCCCAGCCCATGACCGAGGCCTCGTGGCAGTGCGGCTGCGCGACCACCGTGTGGCCCGAGAGGTCGGGCATGCGGAAGTCGGGGTCCTCGGCCAGGAACTCGGCCAGGGTCTTCACCGAGCTGGCGACCTGGGCCACGCGCTCGTCGTCGTGGAGGAGTTCCAGGGCGTCCGAACGCCAGACGGCGATGCAGGACGGCTCGGTGCCGACGACCTTCACGCCGCGCGAAACGTAGGGGTGCAGCACGTCGGTGGCGTTGCGGAGCTCCTTGGTCGCGCCGTCCAGCTGGCCGGTGGTGATCCAGGTCAGGCCGCAACAGGCCTTGCGCTCGAGCAGCCGCGGCGTCCACCCGTTGGCGATGAGCAGCCCGGCCATGGCGACGACGTGGTCGCCCTCGAACGCGTCGGAGAACGAGTCGACCCAGAGCACGACCTCGCCCTTGTCCGCGACGGATCCACCGGCCGAGCCCCGGAGCTCGCGACGCGAGACCACGCCGGCGACCTCCCTGCGGGCCACCTCCTTGTTGGAACGCCGGGCGAAGCGGGGCATGCCGCGGTGCTGGTCGATGCCGGCGACGGCCTTGACGACCGTGTTGAGCCCGGGGGTCTGCATGAACAGGTTCATGATGCGGGGGAGCACCGGTTGGGAGGACACGAGGCGCCCCCACATCGGCAGCCAGCCCATGGTGTAGTGGTCGCGGGGCCGGAGACGACCCTTGAACGCCTCGTACTGGACGCGCGACTTGTAGGCGGCCATGTCCGTGCCGGTGGGGCAGTCGCGCGAGCAGCCCTTGCAGGAGAGGCAGAGGTCGAGGGCCTCGTGCACCTCGGCGGAGCGCCACCCGTCGGTCACCAGCGTGCCGTTGACCATCTCCTGCAGGATGCGCGCCCGACCGCGGGTGGAGTCCTTCTCCTCGCGGGTCGCCTGCCAGCTCGGGCACATCACGTTGGAGCCGGTCGACGCGACGCACTTGCCGACGCCGGTGCAGCGGTGCACGTCGTCGACGAACGGGCGGTGGGTGCGGAACAGCGGCGAGTTCCGGACGGCCGGCGCGCGCAGGTCGGCGTCGATGGGTGCCGGGTCGACCAGGACGCCGGGGTTGAGCAGGTTGTCGGGGTCGAAGATGTGCTTGACGGCCGCGAACAGCTCCAGAGCCTCGGGGGAGTACATGCGGGGCAACAGTTCGGAGCGTGCCCGTCCGTCGCCGTGCTCGCCCGACATGGACCCGCCGTAGGACGCCGCCAGGTCGGCGGCCTCCTCGATGAACACGCGGTAGCGGGCCGCGCCATCGCCGACCTGGGTCAGCGGGAAGTCGATGCGGCAGTGCACGCAGCCGTCGCCGAAGTGGCCGTACGGCAGGCCCTCGAGGTCGTGCTTGGCCAGCAGGGCGTCCAGGTCGCGCAGGTAGGCGCCCAGCTTCGCGGGCGGGACGGCGGAGTCCTCCCAGCCCGCGTAGGCCGGTCGGGACAGGCTGACACCGGCCAGGCCGGCACCGTCGGAGCGGATCTTCCACAGGGAGGCGGTGACCACCGGATCGTCCACGACCTCGCCGTCGAGGCACCCGGACGCCGCGAGCAGCCCGCGGGCCCGCTCGGCCAGCGCGTCCGGGTCGTCACCGACGAGCTCGACGAAGATCCAGCCGTCCCCCTCGGGCAGGCGGGGAACGGCGTCCACGCCCAGCTTGCGGGCGACCACGTCGACGATGCGGCGATCCATGCCCTCGACGGCGGTCGGCGAGAACGGCAGGATCGCGGGCATGGCGTCCGCCGCCTCCGGCATGGACGGGTAGCCCAGGGCCAGCATCGTCTTGTACGGGGCGTCCGCGACGAGGCGGACCGTCGCCTGCGTGATGACCCCGAGGGTGCCTTCGGAGCCGGCGAAGAACTTGGCGACGTCGAACCCGTTCTCGGGCAGGAGCCACTCCAAGGAGTAGCCCGACACCTGGCGGGAGAACGTGCCGAACTGGGTGCGGATGGTGCCGAGGTTCGCCCTGACGAGGTCGTGGAGAGCGCGCAGGGTGGGCGAGTCGGACGCCGTGAGGTCGGTGCGCGAGTCGAGGGTGAGGCGCTCCCCGGTCCCGGTGATGACCTCGAGCGCGACGACGTTGTCGGATGAGCGGCCGTACCCGAGCGCGCGGGGGCCGCAGGCGTTGTTGCCGATCATGCCGCCGACGGTGCAGCGCGTGAAGGTGGAGGGGTCGGGTCCGTAGCGCAGACCCACCTCCTGCGCCGCGCGGGAGAGCACGTCCTGGACGACACCCGGATCGACCACGGCCGTCCGTGCCGCGGCGTCGATGGCGTGGATCCGGGTGAGGTGGCGCGCGACGTCCACGACGACGCCCGGCCCGACGGCGTTCCCGGCGCACGACGTCCCGGCGCCGCGGGTGGTGAGGGGCACACGGGCCGAGCGGGCGGCGTCCACGACGGCCTCCAGCTCAGCCGTCGTCCGCGGGTGGGCCACGCCCTGGGGGACGACCCGGTAGAGGGACGCATCCGTGGAGTAGAGGGCCCGGGTCAGCGATGACTCGTCCAGGCCCGGGATCGAGGCGGTGGCGACGGTGGACACCTCGTCAGTCTGCCACCTGGTTGACCGCGTCCATGGCGCGTCCCAACGCGTCGAAGTCAGCGGGCTCGACCACGTCGACCAGCACCTCGCGCACCGAGTTCACGTGGGTGGGGGCGGCGGACTCGAGCAGGGCGAAGCCCTCGTCCGTGAGGGCGGCGATCACGCCGCGCCGGTCCTCGGGGCACGGGCCACGCGTGAGGAGGTGCTTCTGCTCCATGCGTGACACCGTGTGCGTCAGGCGGGACCTCGATTGCCGCGCGGCCGCAGCCAGGTCACTCATCCGCATCTTCCGATCGGGCGCCTCCGACAGGCGCACGAGGATCTCGTACTCGCCCAGGTCCAGTCCGTAGGGACGGAGGGCCTGGTCCAAGTGGTTGTCGATGCGGGCCACACCGTCGAGGAAGGCTCTCCACACCTTCTGTTGACGGCTGTCGAGCCAACGCGTCGAAGTGGCGTCCATCACGCCAGCATAGACGGACTTGACCGTTCAATTGCCGCGTTCGCGCCCTACACTGATCCAAACAGGTGGGCGATGGCCTTGCCGGGGAAGGACGACATGACCGACATCCAGACCATGCTGGACAATCGCCCGCCGACGGTGGGGGCGATGTTCAACGGCCGCGTCGCGGCGACGCCGGACAACGAGGCGATGCGGTACCCCGACGCGGCGGACAACTGGGTCTCCCTCACCTGGGCCGAGATGCGCACGGTGGTGTGGGAGATCGGCGCCGGCCTGCTGGCCCTGGGGCTGCAGCCCGAGGAGCGGGTCGCGATCGCCTCCAACACGCGCTACGAGTGGGTGCTGCTCGACCTGGCGATCAACTGCGCCGGAGGCGCCACCACCACGGTGTACCCGAACACCCAGGGCGAGGACTTCACCCACATCGTCACGCACTCCGACAGCAGGTACTTCGTCGCCGAGAACCTCGAGCAACTGACCAAGTTGCGCGCGAACGTCCCGGGCGACCAGATTCGCGAGGTCATCCTGCTCGACGGCGTGGCCGAGGGCACGATCAGCAAGGAACAGTTGCGCGAGAAGGGGCGGGCCCTGCTGGCCGAGAACCCGTCGGTCATGGACGACGCCGTCGCCAACACGACCCCGGAGACGCTGGCCACCCTCATCTACACGTCCGGCACCACCGGCCTCCCCAAGGGCGTCGAGCTGCTGCACGGAAACTGGACCTACGAGGGCGTCGCCGTCGACGCGCTGAACATCATCGGCCCCGACTCCCTGCAGTACTTCTGGCTGCCGCTCAGCCATGTGTTCGGCAAGGCTGTCATGATGATCCAGTTGCAGATCGGGTTCGCCTCCGTGGTGGACGGCCGGCTCGAACGCATCGTCGACGGGCTCGAGGCCACGCGGCCGACCTTCATGTGCGGTGCCCCCCGCATCTTCGAGAAGGTCCGCAACGGCGTGAAGGCCAAGTCGGCCGGTGGCGTGAAGGGCAGTATCGCACGCTGGGCCTTCGCGGTCGGGCGCGAGTCGAACCCGTATCGCCTCAAGGGGGAGAAGCTGCCCGGCTCACTGGGCCTGCGGTACCGGATCGCCGAGAAGTTGGTCTTCTCCAAGCTGCAGGAGCGGCTGGGCGGGAACATCGAGTTCATGATCTCGGGGGCGGCCAAGCTCAGCGCGCAGGTGCAGGAGTGGTTCTACTCGGCCGGCATCGTGGTGGTGGAGGGCTACGGATCCACGGAGACCTCGGCGGTGGCCACGGTGAACGTCCCCCGGACGCCCCGCTTCGACACCGTCGGACCCGCGTTGCCCGGCACGGAGATCCGTATCGCCGACGACGGCGAGGTGCTCATCAAGGGCCCGGGCATCATGCGGGGTTACCACAAGAACCCCGAGCAGACCGCCGAGGTGCTGGTCGACGGCTGGTACCACACCGGCGACATCGGTGAGCTGGATGCCGATGGATACCTGCGGATCACCGACCGCAAGAAGGACCTCATGAAGACCTCGGGCGGCAAGTACGTGGCTCCGCAGAAGGTCGAGGGCGTCATGGCCGCCAACATTCCCTACGTCTCGCAGGTGGTCGCCGTCGGCGACGGCCAGAAGTACATCTCGGCGCTGTTCACGATCGACCCGGCGTCCATGCAGGGCTGGGCCGAACGCCACGGCAAGGTGGGCCTCTCCTATGCGGAGTTGACGCAGCTGCCCGAGTTCCGCGCCTCCATCGACCGGTTCCTGGAGCGTGCCAACCGCAAGCTGGAGCGCTGGGAGACGGTCAAGCGCTACGCGGTGCTCGACCACGAGCTCACGGTCGAGGATGGCGGCGTCACGGCCAACATGAAGCTGCGCCGCAGCACCGTGACCAAGCGCTACGCCGACATCGTCGAGTCCCTCTACGACGCCGAACCCGAGGACTGAGTGGAGCCGTACCGCGTCCGCGTTCCCCTGCGCTGGGTCGACCTCGACGCGCAGGGGCACGCGAACAACGCCGCCCTCGTCGACTACCTGCAGGAAGCGCGCGTCGACTGGCTGCTGACGGGGCCGAATGCGCACCTCCTGGGCCAGGGCATCATCGTGGTGGGCCACCAGGTCGAGTACGTGAGGCCCATCTTCTTCACGCCCGAGCCGCTCGACATCGAGCTGCACGTGGGGGATGTGGGCGCTGCGCGGTTCACGGTCGGCTACCTCGTCCACCAGGGCGGTCAGCTGGTCGCCCGCGCGCGGACGGTGCTGGCGAACTTCGACTTCGTGGCCGGACGGCCCGCCCGGCTCTCGGACGAGGAGCGCGCCTGGTTCAGTGAGCGTTCGGTCGTCCTGGAGCCGCTGCGCGAGCTGACGGGGTACGCGGTGGGGGAGCACCACCACACGCACACCTTTCAGGTCCGCTGGTCCGACCTGGACGCCTACGGGCACGCCAACAACACGCGCTTCTTCGACTACGTGGCCGAGGCGCGGGTGGCGCTCAAGGAGCCGTTGCTGGCGAACTCGATCCGGAGCAACCCACACGACGCCGTGGAGCACGCCTGGATGGTGGTGCGGCAGGACATGCGCTACGTCGGGCAGGTGACCCACCGGCTCGAGCCGTACGAGGTCCGCACCGCAGTCGGCTCGATGGGCCGCACGTCGCTCACCCTCGCCGCCGATATCGTGGATCCGCTCGGCGGGCAGGTCATGTCGCGCTCCACCACCGTGCTCGTGCACGGCGATGCGGCGGGACACCCGCAACCCCTGCCGGACGCCATGCGTCACGCCCTGGCCGCGTGGCCGGCCATCGAGACCGGACGACCGGTGCTGTGACCGCTCTCCACCGTTGTGCCGTGCTCGGGTCGCCCATCGAGCACTCGTTGAGCCCCCTGATCCACACGCGTGCCTACGAGGTGCTGGGCATCGCCGACTTCTGGGAGTACGGACGCCACGAGGTGGACGAAGCGGGCCTGGCCGCCTTCGTCGCGGGCTGTGGTCCCGAGTGGGTGGGACTGTCCTGCACGGCGCCGCTCAAGCACGCGGTGCTTGCGCTCGGCAGGGCGTCAGACCGGGCCCGGCTGCTGGATTCGGGCAACACGTTCCTGTTCAACGACGGCGACCCCCTCGTCGAGAACACCGATGTGACCGGGCTGGTCGGCGCGTTCGCGCGGGCCGGGGTCACCTCGGCGTCATCCGCTGCCCTGCTCGGCAACGGCGCGACCGCCCGCTCGGCGCTGTACGCGCTGGCCGAGATGGGGGTGCGGGACGCCCTCGTGCTGGCGCGATCGCAGGCTCGGGCGCGCGACTCACTGGACGCGCTGGGCCGGACGCTGGGGGTGTCCCTCGCATACGCCCCGTGGGGCGAGGTGCCGGACGCCGACGCCGTGGACGTGCTGGTCTCGACGGTGTCGGCACCCTTGCCCCCCGCGGTGGCGACGGAACTGGTGCGCCTCACCGCCGCCTGCTTCGACGCGACGTACAACCACTACCCGACCGAACTCGACAGGGCTGCCCGTGCCGCCGGCATCGTTCAGCTCTCGGGCATCGACCTGCTGGTCGGTCAGGCGCTGGACCAGATCCGGCTCATGACGGGCCGCCAGTGCCCGCCCGAGCCGTTGCTGGAGGTCGCGTACGCCGCTCTGGGGTGACCCTCAGGCGTTGTAGACGAGGTCCGAGTAGTCGGGGTGCTTCGCGATCCAGCCCTTGATGAACGGGCACAGCGGCAGAACCCTGCGGGTGCCGTCGGCCCGGACGTCGTCCAGCGCACCCCGGGCGAGTTGGCTGCCGATGCCCTGGCCCTCGAAGGCGGGGTCGACCTCGGTGTGGGTGAACACGATCAGGTCCTTGGCCAGCTGGTACTCGGCGAAGCCGGCGACCTTCCCGTCCAGCTTCGCCTCGTAGCGGCTGGTCTCGGCGTTGTGGTTGATGGTGACGTCACTCATGCGGCTCCTCGTCGTGGGTCGTTGGTGTCGGGGTTTCAGTCGCAGCCCTCGGGCCCGCAGGCGGGGCCCGCGGCGTCCTGCTGGAGCCCGGGGATCGAGAGGGTCGCGAACGCCGGCTTGGGGTGCGCCTCGTCCCAGACCTGGGCGAGCGCCTGGGTGAACACCTCGAACGGCTGCGCGCCGGAGATGCCGTACTTGTCGTGCAGCACGAAGAACGGGACTCCGTTGATGCCCAGCGAGCGGGCGGTGTCGACGTCCGACTGGACGCGGGCGTCCATCGCCTCGTCCTCGAGCGAGGCGCGGGCGACCTCTGCGTCGAGTCCGACCGACTCGGCGAGGCGGACGAGCACGTCGGCGTCCGAGATGGATTCGCCGTCGGTGAAGTGGGCCCGGAAGAGGGCGAGCTTGAGGTCGTGGGCGAGGCGTCCGGACTGGTCCTCGGCCTTCGCGGCATGCAGGAGGCGGTGGGCCTGGCGCGAGTTGGCGACCTGGAGCTTGTCGAAGTCCAAGGTGAGCCCCTCGGTCTGGCCGGCAGCCGCGACCTGGCCGAACATCTGGCGGACGGTCGCCTCCGGAATGCCCTTGCGCTGCGCCAGGTACTGGGTCTCGGTGCCGTCGTAGCTCTCCGGCAGGGTCGGATCCAGCTGGAAGCTGTGCAACGTGACCTCGACGCCGTCGCAGTGCTCGAAGCCGGCCAGGGCACGGTCGAAACGGGTGAGGCCGATGTAGCACCAAGGGCAGGCGATGTCGGACCAGATGTCGATCTTCATGACCAGACCAACACCGTCAGGCGCCGTCCTGTTCCCGGGCCGGCCTGATTGCCGCGGTCAGCAGGGCGACGATGCGCCACGCGAAGGGTGCCGAAGCGGTCAGGAGGAGGGACCCCGCCAGTCCGACCCACGGTGCGACGACGGCGAACACCGTCAGGGCCTGGCCGGCCACCCACAGGCCCCACCACGCGGTGAGCCACGCCGGGCGGCGTCCGGTCAGGAGCGCGAACAGGTCGGAGACGTTCTGGACGGGTAGCCACCACGCCGCCACGGGGACGAGCCAGGAGCCGACGTGCCAGGCGGGGCTGCGGCGGGTGGTGCCGGGCGGCAGGGAGTGCGCGACGCGGTACTGCCACGTCATCCAGAGCGCGCCGGCCACGATGAACAGGCCGGACGCGCCGCCCGCGACGGCGAGGACGACGTCGGACGTCAACCAGGCGGGGGCGTCGGCCCGCTGCCACACGTGGGCCCCTGCCGCGAGGGGGGCGGCCAGGCCCGCGATCGCGGCGAACACCCGGGTGGCCAGCCCCAGGGCTCGCGGGTCGGGCGGCTGGGGTGCGACCCAGCCCGACACGGCCGGGACGTCGAGGGTCGGCGAGGAAGCCTGTGGCTCGTGCTGCGGCTGGTGCTGCGGCTGGTACTGCGGCTGGTACTGCGGCTGGTACTGCGGCTGGTACTGCGGCTGGTACTGCGGCACCGGTTGGTGGGTCGCGTCGGTCCACATCTGGCCGTCCCACCAGCGCTGGACGGGCGCGCCGTCGGGGGACGGGTACCAACCGGCTGGGGCCGACTGTGGGGCCTGGGTCATCGCAACACCTCCAAGCACCAGTGTGCCCCGGGCACGGGGCCCGGGGCACACCGGCGATGCGTCGGTCGGATCAGCGTCGAGGTCAGTGGGCGTCCACGGCCTCGGACTCGGTGCGGTCACCGCTCCAGTTGGTGTGGAACGTGCCCTCCTTGTCGATGCGCTTGTAGGTGTGCGAACCGAAGAAGTCGCGCAAGCCCTGGGTCATGGCCGCGTTCGTGCGCTCGGCACGGACGAGGTCGTAGTACGACAGGGCGGACGCGAAGCCCGGGATCGGCACGCCGGCCTCGGTGGCCCTGGCCACGACGCGGCGCCACGAGGTGTTGGCGTCGGCGAGGCCCTTGGCGATCGAGGGGGCCTCGAGCAGGGTCTCGAGGTTCCCGGCCGCGTACTCGTTGGAGATACGGTCCAGCAGCTTGGCGCGGATGATGCAGCCGGCGCGCCAGATGCGGGCGCAGGCGGCGACGTCGATGTCCCAGCCGTACTCCTGGCCGGCGACCTTGATCAGGTGCAGGCCCTGGGCGTACGCGATGACCTTGGCGCTCCACAGTGCTTGGCGGACGTCCTCGATGAAGGCTTCCTTGTCATCGACCTGGACCTTGCCGTCCGGACCGGACAGGGCGGCGCGGGCGGCCTTGCGGAGGTCCGGGGAGCTGGACGCGGCCCGCGCGAACACCGACTCGGCGATCGCCGCGGTGGGGACGCCGAGGTTCAGTGCCTCCTGGACCGTCCAGGTGCCGGTGCCCTTCATGCCGGCGGCGTCGTGGATGACGTCGAGGAGCGGCTTGCCGGTCTCGGCGTCCACCTGGCGGAGCACCTCGGAGGTGATCTCGATCAGGTAGGAGTCGAGGTCGCCGGTGTTCCACTGGGCGAAGATGTCGGCGGCCTTGGCGGCGGAGACGCCGACACCCTTGAGCAGGTCGTAGGCCTCGCCGATGAACTGCATGTCGGCGTATTCGATGCCGTTGTGGACCATCTTGACGAAGTGGCCGGCGCCGTCGGTGCCGATCCAGGTGCAGCAGGGCTCACCCTCGTACTGCGCCGAGACCTTCTCCAGGATGGGGCCGACGACGTCGTAGGACTCCTTGGGGCCACCGGGCATCATCGACGGGCCCTTGAGGGCGCCCTCCTCGCCGCCGGAGATGCCGCAGCCAATGAAGTTGAAGCCCTTCTCGGCCATCATCTTCTCCCGACGACGGGTGTCGGGGAAGTAGGTGTTGCCACCGTCGATGACGATGTCGCCCTGGTCGAGGTACGGGAGGAGGCTCTCGATCGTCGCGTCGGTGGCGGGGCCGGCCTTGACCATCATGATGATGCGGCGGGGCTTCTCCAAGGAGTCGACGAACTCCTCAACCGTCTCCGAACCGACGAACCCGGCCTCGGGGTGCGCCTCGAGGACCGCGGCCGTCTTCGCGTAGGACCGGTTGAAGATGGCCGTCTTGAATCCCTTGCTGGCGAAGTTCCGGGCCAAGTTGGAGCCCATCACGGCCATGCCGACGACGCCGATCTGGGCCGTGCCTGTCTTCTCGCTCATGTGTGGTGCTTCCTTTGCTAGGGGACCGATCACGTTCATCTTGCCCCAACCGTGAACGGGGGGAGGGGGATTGCAGCGGTTGCCCTTGCCGGTGCCGGAAAGTGGCGGCAATTCCCTGACACTGGCGGTGATGCCCGCCAGAATGGCGGCATGACAGAGCCGTTGACCCTCAATCCTGATCGGCTGTTCCCGGCCGAACCGCAGACCCGCGCGGTCGCACGCAAGCTGTACGACCAGGTCAAGGACCTGCCGATCCTGTCACCCCACGGTCACGTGCCCCCGGCCTGGATCGCCGACGACATTCCGTTCCCCGACCCCACCAACCTCTTGTTGACGCCCGACCACTACGTCAACCGCATCATGCACGGCCAGGGTGTCGACCTCGCCGACCTCGGCGTGCCCATGGGGCGGACCGACTTCAGCGCCGAGCAGGCGCGCAACGCGTGGCGCATCTTCTGCCGCCACTGGTACCTCTACCGCGGCACGCCGATGAAGTTCTGGATGGAGGCGGAGCTCGTCGACATCTTCGGTGTGGACGTCCGTCCGTCCGAGGAGACCGCTGACCGCATCTACGACCAGATCGCCGAGAAGCTGGCCGAGCCCGACTTCAAGCCGCGCGCGCTCATGGACCGCTTCAACATCGAGTTCATCGCCACCACCGACGACCCGCTGGACGACCTCGAGCACCACGCGAAGATCCGCGACGACGCCTCGTTCACCCGCACCGTCGCCCCGACGTTCCGCCCCGACAAGTACCTCGAGCCGGCCCGCGACGACTGGAACGGCCTCATGGACGCGCTGGCCGAGAAGACCGGCGCCGACACCGGCACCTTCACCGGCTGGGTCGAGGCGATGGAGAACCGTCGCGCGTTCTTCAAGTCGATGGGCGCCACGTCCACCGACCACAGCCACGCCGACCTCGGTGCCGAACCGCTGGGCGACGTCGAGGCCGTCTACGCCAGGGCCCGTCGCGGGGAGGCGTCCGTCGAGGAGTGCACCGCGCTGCGCAGGGCCTTCATGTTCGAGCAGGCGCGCATGGCGTCCGAGGACGGCCTCGTCATGACCGTCCACCCGGCCGTGTACCGCAACCACCACCAGCCCACGTTCGAGAAGTACGGCGCCGACGTCGGCGGCGACATCCCGATGGCGATCGAGGTCGTCAAGACGCTGCAGCCGATGCTGAACGCGTTCGGCACGAACCCGAACTTCCGCATCATCCTGTTCGGGATGGACGAAACGGTCTACAGCCGTGAGGTCGGCCCGCTCGCCGGGTTCTACCCCTCGGTGTACGTCGGCCCGCCTTGGTGGTTCATCGACGCGCCCGACGCCATCAAGCGCTGGCGCAAGGCCGTCACGGAATACGGCACGTTCTACAAGACGACCGGCTTCATCGACGACACCCGTGCGTTCATGTCGATCCCGGCCCGCCACGACGTCGCGCGCCGCTGCGACGTCTCGCACCTGGCCGAGCTCGTCGTCGAGGGACGCCTGGCGATGGACGAGGCGGAGCAGACCGCGTTCGACCTGACCTCGACGCTGCCCCGGAAGGCGTTCAACATCCCGAGCTGACCACCGGCTGCACGATGCGCCGAGGGCGGCCCCGCACGGGGCCGCCCTCCTGCGTCCCAGACGAGGTCGCGCGCGGCGAGCCTCTTGGTGGACGGCCTCCACGCGCAGCCGGAGCATCGACGGCGAAGGATACCCGTAGCGAGCAGCGGGCAGAAAGTTCTCCGAAGTTCGTTGCACGAAGTTGCCAACTTGCTAGGGTTCCACCATGGCCAATGAGTCGGGGACAGGGTCGGACGCCACCATCTATGACGTGGCGCGGGTGGCCGGGGTGAGCCCCTCCACCGTGTCCCGAGCCTTCTCGCGACCCGGTCGGGTCAGCGCCCAGACTGCCGAGAAGATTCGCCAGGTCGCCGAGGAACTCGGTTACCGCAGCCGTGAGGTGGCGCGGACGGCGGCGAAGAGCACGACCAAGGTCCTGGGCCTGGCCGTCGCGGACATCACGAACCCGTTCAACTTCCGCGTGATCCGGGGTTGCCAGGCCGCCGCCGCCGAGGCGGGCTTCGTCGTGACGCTGAACGACGCCCAGGAGTCCGAGGCGCTCGAGCGCGAGATGCTCCGTCGCTCCCTGCCACTTCTGGACGGCCTGATCATCGCCAGCTCACGCCTGTCGGACACGGAGTTGCGCACGGTGGCCAAGACCATCCCGACGGTGGTGCTGAACCGTCGCGTGGCGGGCCTGCACTGCATCATCCCGGACATGGCCCACGGCGTCCGCAAGGCCGCCGAGCACCTCATGGCGCTCGGCCACCGCAACATCACCTACCTGGCGGGGCCGGAGGCCTCCTGGGCGGACGGCATGCGCTGGAGGGCCATGCGTGACTCCGCGAAGGACCTGGGCTTCACCGAGCACCGGGTGGGGCCGTTCGCGCCGACGATCCAGGGCGGACGCGGTGCGGCCGAGGTCATCGCCGCGCGCCGGCTGAAGGCCGTGATCTGCTACAACGACCTGATGGCGATCGGCCTCATGCAGGGCCTGGCCGAGCGCGGCATCAAGGTGCCCGAGCAGGTCAGCGTCATCGGTTTCGACAACATCTTCGCCTCGGCGCTCATCACCCCGGGCCTGACGACGGTCGCGGCGCCGCTCACCATGCTGGGTGACTCGGCCGTCCGCTACATCGTTGCCTCGCTGACCGGCCACAAGGCCGCGGACGCCGCCCCGGTGTCGGTGCCCGTCCGCCTCATCGTGCGCCAGAGCACCGGCCCCGCCTGAGCCGTACAGCCCCACGACACGCAGGACGCCCGGGCCGAGACCCGGGCGTCCTGCTTTGTCTTGCGTCAGTTGCTCCTGCGCAGGCGGTAGAGGACCTCGCCGGCGTTCTCCTGGACGAAGATGCTCGGGTCGTTCTTCCACGCCTCGACGTCCACGTCGTCCAGTGACAGGTAGCCGAGGTTGACCGACCGGCAGACCTCCTCGGGGATCTGTGTGCAGAGCGTCACCTTGATGCGGTTCGTCTCCACGCCCGTCTCCGGGTCGTAGGATCCGGCGCCCCGCACGTGGGTCGAGTGCGCAAGCACACCCTTGGGGACGGAGGAGAACTTGTCCCACTGCTTCGTGAAGTACTCGATCGAGTGGTACCCGATCTCATAGATCTCCGGGTGCTGCTCGGAGACCTCGGTGACGTGTGGGGCGTAGATGATGACCTCGCCGCCCTCGGCCATCGCCGGCTGCATCTTGTAGCAGCCCTTCGCGGCGGTCCAGATGTCGTCGTAGCGCGTCGGCATCATGGCGAGCACCTTGGTGAAGGGCTCGTCCACGTAGACGACGTGGCTCTCGGCCGCGATGTCGGCCGCGTCGGCCCAGGACGACTCGGAGTCGCCGAACGACACGGACTCCAGCTCGCCGGTGCCGGACTGGACGACCATGCACAGGGCGTACTTGGCGTTGGGGATCAGGTCGACGCCGGCGTTGATGATCTTGCGGACCGGGGTGACGCCGGGGGAGCCGATCATGTCCTCGACGCCGATGAGGGCGCCCACCCAGTGCGACAGGTCGATGGCGTCGTGGGTCGAGCAGCCCGGGATGAAGTACTTGTTGCCGCCGGAGATGCCGACCACCTCGTGCGGGAACACCGGTCCGATGACCAGGTTGATGTCGGCCTCGACCACGTAGCGGTTCATCTCGACCGCGACGTCCTCGGCCATGGAGCCGTTGGACAGTTCCCGGATCTGGTCGGCGGTGAGCGTGCCGATGTGCACGATCTTGTCGTGGTCCAGGAACTCGTGGTTGACGATCGTCATGCCGGGGTAGACCGAATCGAGGGTCTCGCCCTCCTCGACGCCGAACCAGCGGTCGATCTCGTCCGGCTCCATGTAGGAGTGGGTGCCCAGCGCGATGACACAGGTCAGCGACGCGACGCGGTCGATCAGGTACTTGTGGGCGGTGCTCACCACGAGGCGCAGCGGGCAGCTCCGCGTGCCGTCGGGCACCACGAGGACGACCTTCTTGCCGTCGAAGTCGACGCGCTGGAACTGTTCGGCGACGAACGCGTCCAGTTCCGCGTCGCTGACGGTCTGGTGCGGTCCCCCGATGGTGACAGCGTCGAGGGTGCGCGAAGGGCTCACGTCAGTCGTCACGGGTGCCTCCTGGTTGCGGGTCGTGTCCGTCCACACTAGTCCGGAGGTCCTCGGCCCACGGCGAATTGCCGCAGCACGCGGTGGCAACTTCCAGCCATTCCACCCTCGGGCAGAGCATGAGAACTAGTCTCGGGAGCACTTGGATCTCCCCCTCTGGTGCCGTTTGGAAAGGAACTCACCCGTGGCTCGTCGACTCTCCCGCGCTCAGGACGGACGTCCCGCCGCCCCTGTCCGGATCGTTCACCTGGGATTGGGCAACTTCTTCCGGGCCCACCAGGCCATGTACACCGATCGCGCCCCGGACGCGGCCGAGTGGGGCATCGCCGCCTTCACCGGGCGCTCGCTGGGCATCGTCCCGCAGATGCAGGAGCAGGACAACCTCTACACCCTCGTCGTGCAGAACCCCGAGGGCAACGACTACCAGGTGATCAGCTCGCTGTCGGCCACCCACTCGGGCACCGACGTGGAGCAGCTGCTGGAGTACTTCCGCTCGCCCGAACTGGCGATCGTCACCTCGACCATCACCGAGGCCGGCTACATGCCGAAGCCGGGCGGTGGCCTCAACGCCGAGCACCCGGCCGTCCAGGCCGACATCGAGGCCATCAGGGCCGGCAACCTGGCGGGCGTCACCACGGCGCCGGGCAAGTTCGCCGCCGGCCTGCTTGTCCGCCGCGAGGCCGGTGCCGGGCCGATCACCTTCTGCCCCTGCGACAACGTGCCGGACAACGGCGAGATGGTCGCCCACGTCGTCCGCGATGTCGCTGCGCTGGTCGATCCGTCCCTCTCGGAGTGGGTGGGGGAGAACGTCGGCTTCGCCACCACGATGATCGACCGCATCACGCCGTCCATCTCGGGCGAGGCCCTCCAGGCGATCACCGACGACACCGGCATCGAGGACCCGGCGGCCGTCGCGACCGAGCCCTTCACCGAGTGGGTCATCGCGGGTGACTTCAAGGCCGGACGCCCCCGCTGGGAGGACGCCGGCGCGAACTTCGTCGACGACATCACCCCGCACGAGCTCCGCAAGCTCTGGCTGCTCAACGGCTCGCACTCGCTCATGGCGTACGCCGCCACGATCGTCGGGCGTCCGACCGTGTACGAGGCCATCTCGGACCCGGTCGTCGCCGGCTGGGTGAACGAGTGGTGGGACGTCGCGGCCAGGCACCTGCCGCTGCCCGCCGACGAGGTCGACGCCTACCGCGCCGCCCTGCTCGAGCGCTTCGGCAACCCGCGCATGAAGGACCAGTTGGCCCGCATCGCGGCCGACGGCTCGGTGAAGCTGCCGATCCGCATCGTCCCGGCGCTGAACGCCGAGCGCGCGGCCGGTGGGGAGCCGATCGGTGCGGAGCGCGCCGTCGCCGCCTGGACGCTGCACCTGCGTGGCGTGGGTGCGCCGTTCCAGGACGCCAACGCCGACGCCGTGAAGGGCTTCGGTGAGGGCACGCTCGAGGAGTCGGTCGAGAAGGTCTGCGACTACCTCACCATCTCGGACGCCGGGGCTCGCGCCTCGATCCTGGCGCTCGCCCGGGAGTTGGAGGGCCTGGCCGCCTGACGGGGTCGCCGCGAGATCGAGGACTGGCCGGGCCGCCCCGGTCAGTCCTCGATGCGGAAGCCGAGCTTGAGGGTCACCTGGAAGTGGGCCACCTGGCCGTCGACCAAGTGCCCGCGGGTGCTGACGACCTCGAACCACTCGAGGTTGCGCACCGTCTTGTTCGCGCGGGCGACCGCGCTGCGCACGGCGTCGTCGAACGATTCCCTCGACGTGCCGACGATCTCGCTGATGCCGTAGGTGTGGTCACTCATGGTGCTTCTCCTCGTGTCCGGCCGATCCCGGCATTGTCCGCCGGGGGAGGAGCGACCACAAGGGGTGCCTCAGCGCCGGAAGGTCACCTTGCCCGCCCAGACCGTCAGCTCGACCGGGTCGGGCAGGTCGAGGCCGTGGTAGGGGTTGTTGCGCGACTTGGACGCCGACCGGTTGCGGTCCACCATCGAGCGGCGTGACGGGTCGACCAACACGAGGTTCGCGGGCTCACCGACCGCCATCGGACGCCCCTGGTGCGGCAGGCGTCCGATGCGGGCCGGTGCGATCGACATGCGGTCGGCCACGCCGGCCCAGTCGAGCCGCCCGGTCGACACCATGACCTCCATGACCACGGCGAGGGCCTGCTCCAGTCCGAGCATGCCGGGGGAGGCGACCTCGAACGGGTGGTCCTTGTCCTGGACGGTGTGCGGGGCGTGGTCGGTGCCGACGATGTCGATCGTTCCGTCGGCCAGGGCCTCGCGCAGCGCCTCGAGGTGCTCGGACGGCCGCAACGGCGGGTTGACCTTGAACGTCGTGTCGTACGTCTCCACGTGCGGGGTGTCGAGCAACAGGTGGTGCGGGGTCACCTCGGCGGTCACGGCGGCCCGGCCCCGCTTCTTCGCCCACCTGATCACGTCCACGGACTCCGCGGTCGAGATGTGGCAGGCGTGGTAGCGGCCGCCGGTGAACTCGGCGAGCTGGACGTCGCGCGCAATGATCGTGGACTCCGCCACCGTGGGCCAGCCCGGCAGGCCGAGGCGACCGGAGACCTCACCCTCGTGGCAGCAGGCGGACGGGCCCGCGAGCCGCGGGTCCTGGGCGTGCTGGGCGACGACGCCGTCGTACGGCTTCAGGTAGGTCAGCGCCCGCCGCATGATCAACGAGTCGTGGACGCAGGCCCCGTCGTCGGAGAACACACGGACGCCCTGGTCCGCCATGAGCCCCAGCTCGGCCAGCTCCTCGCCCTCGCGGCCCTTGGTCACCGCACCGATCGGTACGACCTCGCAGTGTCCGTCCCGGAGCCCCAACTCGCGGACGAACTGGGCGGCCTCGGCCGTGTCGGTCGTCGGGGTGAGGTTCGGCATCGCGAACACGGCGGTGTAGCCACCGCGGGCGGCGGCCAGGGTGCCGGACGCCACGGTCTCGGCGTCCTCCTTGCCGGGCTCGCGGAGGTGGGTGTGGAGGTCGACCAGCCCCGGCAGGGCGACCAGGCCGGCGGCGTCGACGCGCTCGGCGTCGGCCGGGGCGTCCGACACCTCCACGAACCGACCGTCGGCGATCGCGAGGTCGGTGGTGGACCCATCGGCCAGGCTGGCGCCGGTCAGGATCAGGGCCTGTGCAGCTTCGGCCATCGTCAACGTCCTCCCTCTCCACCCAGCAGGTGGTACAGCACGCTCATCCGCACGGCCACGCCGGCGGACACCTGGTCCAGCACGCGGGAGCTCGCGGCGTCGGCGGCCTCGCTGCTGATCTCGACGCCGCGGTTCATCGGGCCGGGGTGCATGATCGCGGCGGTCGGCTTGAGGCGTACCAGGCGCTCGGCCGTCAGGCCGTAGGAGGAGGCGTACTCGCGCGCGGTCGGGAAGAAGCCACCCGACATCCGCTCGCGCTGCACCCGCAGCATCATCACGACGTCGGCCGACTCCAGGGCCTCGTCGAAGTCCTGCGTGACGCGGACGCCCCACGTGTCCACGCCCGAGGGGAGGAGGGTCGGGGGAGCGACGAGGGTGACGCGGCCACCCAGCGTGCGCTGCAGCAGGACGTTCGACCGGACCACCCGGCTGTGCAGCAGGTCGCCCACGATGGCGATGCTCTTGCCGTCGAACGTGTCGGACATCTTGTGGGCGCGGAAGTGCTGGCGCATGGTGTAGGCGTCGAGCAGGGCCTGGGTGGGGTGTTCGTGCTGGCCGTCGCCGGCGTTCACGACGCTGGCGCGCACCCAGCCGGCGGCCTGGGCCACCGCGCCGGAGCTCGGGTGGCGGATGACGAAGCAGTCGACACCCATGGCGTCCAGCGTCAGCATCGTGTCGCGCAGCGACTCGCCCTTGCTGACCGAGGAGCCCTTGCCGGACACGTTGATGGTGTCGGCGCTCATCCACTTGCCGGCGATCTCGAAGGACGTGCGGGTGCGGGTGGAGTCCTCGAAGAACATGTTGATGATCGTGCGGCCGCGCAGGGCGGGCAACTTCTTGATCGGCCGGCTCTGCACCTCGTGCATCTCCTCGGCGACGTCGAGGATCGACTGCACCTGGGATTCGGACAGGTCGGCGGCACTCAGCAGGTGGCGCATCAGGATCCCTTCGGCTGGCTGAGGGTCACCAGGTCCTCACCGTCGGTCTCGACCAGGGCCACCCGGACGTGCTCGCCCGAACTCGTGGGGAGGTCCTTGCCGACGTGGTCGGCCTGGATGGGAAGGTCGCGGTGCCCCCGGTCGATGAGCACGGCGAGCCGGACGGCGCGCGGGCGACCCAGGTCCTTCAGGGCGTCCATCGCGGCGGCGATCGTGCGCCCGGAGAACAGGACGTCGTCGACCAGCACGACCGTCTTGTCGTCCAGGGACACCGGGATCCGGGTCGGGCCGATCGCGCGGGTCGGGTTGGATCGCAGGTCGTCGCGGTACATGGTGATGTCGAGTTCCCCCACGGGAACCTCGACGCCCTCGGCGTCGGCGATCAGGGTGCTCAGTCGGCGTGCCAGGGGGACGCCGCGCGTCCGAATGCCCAGCAGGACCAGGCCGTCGGGCCCGCGGTTGACCTCCAGGACCTGGTGCGCGATGCGCTTCAGCGCCCGCTGCACGTCGTCGCCGTCCCAGATGACCCGGGCCCCACCCTCTGCACTCACTAGGCCCTCCCTCGACCGCTCATGGCGGCAGTCAATCTACCCCAGTTGTCCGCTACGATTCCGGCCATGTCGCATGTCGCCCTGATCCCCGTCCTCGAGAGCCTCCCGGGTTGGCCGGAGGTCTACTCGCCGTCGCTGCTGGACATCCTCGTGGTCGTCCTCGGCATTCCGGCGGCGATCGCGGCGGTCGTCACCGTCCTGATGATGGGTCCCCACTGGTTCCACAAGTCCCAGGGGGAGCAAAGCAAGGAACTGCAGCGCACCTAGAAGCGTTCGCGCCACGGATCGGTGACGATCCGCGACACCGTCGACCGCACGCGGACACCGGCGTCCGCCGCCGCATGGTCGAGCACCCGCTGCGCCCGCGGCAGCCACGTCCACTCCGCCGCCCAGTGGGGAACGTCCACCAGGACCGGGGCGTCCACGTGGGCGAGGAAGTCCTGGGCGGGGTGGTGGCGCAGGTCCCCCGTGACGTAGGCGTCCACCCCGGCCGCGCGCACGGCGTCCAGCATCGAGTCGCCGGCGCCGCCGACGACAGCCACCCTCTCCACGATCCGCTCCGGGTCACCCCCCAGCTTCACGCCCCCCGCCGTCGCCGGGACGCCCGCCGCGACGCGGCGAGCGAACTCCCGGGCCGTCAGCGGCTCGGCCAGCCGTCCGATGCGGCCCAGCCCGCGGTCGGACGCCTCGGGCGCCAGTTCCAGCACGTCGAAGGCCGGCTCTTCGTAAGGGTGCGCCGCACGCAGCGCCGACAGGACGGCGGAGCGGCGCCCGCGGGGGAGCACCATCTCCACCCGGACCTCCTCGACGCGTTCGATCGCCCCGACGCTGCCGATCGTGGGGTGCGCACCCGGCAGGGGCCGGAAGGTCCCCGTCCCGCTCGCGGTGAACGCGCAGCGGTCGTAGTCGCCGATCGCACCCGCGCCGGCCGCGGCCAACTCGTCGATGAGGGACTCGGCGTCCGCCGCGGGGACGAAGGTGACGACCTTGTCGAGCGGGTCGCCCGGCACCGGTCGGAGCGGCCGCAGGTCCGTCAGCCCACACGCGGACGCCAACGCCTCGGCCACGCCGTCGGTGGCCGAGTCGGCGTTGGTGTGGGCCGCGAACTGGGCGATCCCCGACCGGATGAGGCGCATGAGGACCCGGCCCTTGGGTTGGTCGGCCCGCACGGCGTGGATGCCGCGCAGCAGGAGGGGGTGGTGCGTGACGACCATCTGGGCGCCGAGGCGCTCGGCCTCGTCGACGACCTCGTCGGTGCAGTCGACCGCGAGCAGGACGTGGTCCACCGACGCGTCGGGATCACCGCAGCCCAGGCCGACGCGGTCCCACTCCTCGGCGAGGTTCTCGGGGTAGGCGGCCTGCAGCCAGCCCATGATCGTGCGGAGGTCCGTGGCCATGGGACGACCCTACCGGCGGGAGCCTTCGTCGCCCCGGGGCTACTCCGTCGGCTCCTCCGGCTGGTTGACCGCCGCCGCCTGATTGTTGAGGGCGCGCACGGCGTCGTCGCGCCGCTCCACCACGAGCCGGCGGACCGACTCGGGCAGGGTCCGCTCGGTGAGGAAGGCGTCCAGCTTCTCGATGAAGGCACCATCGGCGAGCGGACGCGGGAACAGCAGCCCCAGCACGTGCTGGCGGATGGTCGTCGACGTGGTCGCCCAGCGGCCCTGGCCCGCACCGATGGCGTCCACGACCGCGAGGTACTTGTCCGCGTACGGGGCGAGCAGCTCGTCCTGGTCGAGCTGCCAGAACTGGCTGCAGATCTGGGCGTGCGTCTCGTTCGGGGTCTCCCGCTCGGTCGCGGCCGACCAGGCCTCGGCCTTGGCATCCGCGTCCTTGGACGCCGCGCGTGCCCCGGCGGCCTTCTCGGCGCCCGTGGCGGTGCGATCGCGCTCGGACTCGGCGGCGATCTCGGCCTCGCCGACGGCGCCCACGCGGGCGAGTTCCGTGACCAGGCGCCAACGCAGGTCGGTGTCGATGGCCAGGCCCTCGGGCACCTCCTCGCCCTGCAGCCAGGCCAGCAGCACCGCGGCGCCGACCTCGTCGTTGATGGAGAGCGCCAGCGAACGGGCCAGCGCGAGCTGGTGGTCGGAACCCGCCTCCGCCGCCAGGAGCAGCTTGGTCACGCCGGCCGTGAAACGGTCGGCCAACGCACGCCGTTCATCGCGGTGCGCGTAGTAGTCGATCGCGGTGCGTGCCTGGGCCAGCAGCGCCGCCACCGCGGTGAGGTCGGTCTCGACGCCGACGCCGCGCAGGACGAGGTCCACGTAGTCGGAGACCGCCATCTCGCCGTCGCGCGTCAGGTCCCACGTGGCGCCCCAGGCCAGCGCCCGGGCCAACTCGTCGTCGAGCTCGTGCACGTGGTTCACCAGCGTGGCGAGCGAGCGGGAGTCCAGGCGGATCTTGGCGTAGGTGAGGTCGTCGTCGTTGATGAGCAACAGGTCGGGACGCGTCTGGCCGACGACCTCCCGCACCTCGGTGTACTCGCCGTCGATGTCGAACTCGAAGCGCTGGGTGCGCACCAGCTTGTCGTCCACCCGGTTGTAGAAGCCCAACGCGATGCGGTGCCGGCGCAGGGTCGGCCACTGCTGGGTGGCCCACTGGCGGATGCCGAACCGGGTGAACGTCTCGCCGTCGGCGTCCCAGTCGGCCGCGAGCGTGTTGACGCCGGCTGTCTGGAGCCACTGCGTGGTGAAGAAGGACAGGTCACGCCCGGAGGCCACCTGGAGGTGGTGGAGCAGGTCGCCGAGCTGGGTGTTGCCCCAGGCGTGGGCCTCGAAGTAGGTGCGGACGCCGGCCAGGAAGTCCTCTTCACCGACGAACGCGACGAGCTGCCGCAGGGCGGAGGCGCCCTTGGCGTACGTGATGCCGTCGAAGTTCAGCTCGACCGCCTCCAGGTCGACCATGTCGGCGGCGATGGGGTGCGTCGAGGGGAGCTGGTCCTGCCGGTAGGCCCAGGTCTTCCGCTGGTTGGAGAAGGTGGCCCACGGGTTGGCGCGGTCGCCGTGCTCGGCCCGGATCTGCTCCTGGGCGAAGTGGGAGGCGAACTCGGCGAACGACTCGTTCAGCCACAGGTCGTCCCACCACGTCATCGTGACGAGGTCGCCGAACCACATGTGCGCCATCTCGTGGAGGATCGTGTTGTCACGGCCCTCGTAGGCGGCGGTGGTCTGGCGGCTGCGGAAGATGTACTCGTCGCGGAAGGTCACGCAGCCCGCGTTCTCCATGGCGCCGAAGTTGAACTCCGGCACGAACACCTGCGCGTAGTCCTCGAAGGGGTAGGGGCGGCCGAAGTGGTGCTCGAACACCGCGAAGCCGCGCTTGGTGGTCTCGAGGATCCGGTCGGCGTCCAGTGCGTCGGCGAGCGACTGCCGGACGTGGATCGACAGCGGGATCTGGGAGCCGTCCTCGCGCGCGTAGGAGTCGAGGACGGAGTGGAACTCGCCCGCGCACAGGGCCGTGACATAGGTCGAGATGCGCTGGGTGGGGGCGAACTCCCAGCGGGCGAACCGGTCGTCGATGGCGGTCGGCTGGACGGCGGGGCTGTTGGAGATCACCGTCCACTCCTGCGGGGCCAGCACTGTGAACTGGAAGGTGGCCTTCAGGTCGGGCTGCTCGAACGTCGCGAACATTCGGCGCGCATCGGCGACCTCGAACTGGCTGTACAGGTAGACACGGTCATCCGCGGGATCGACGAAGCGGTGCAGGCCCTCGCCGGTGCGGGAGTACCGCATCGTGCTCTCGACCTCCAGCACGTGGTCGCCCTCCGACAGCTCCAGCGTCAGGTGCTCCCCGTCGAACGCCTCGGCGCGGACTGGCTGGCCGTCCAGCGTGGCCGACACGGCGTCCGCGATGACGTTGGCGTTGGCCACGCACGCGATGGAGCCGAACCGGATGCGGGTCGAGGCGGTGAACGTGGTCTCGCTCGCGCCGGTGAGGTCGACGGTGACCTCGTAGGACTCCAGGCGGAGCTGACCGCTCCGGGTGCTGGCCTCGTCGCGGGTGATGTTGGCGCGGAACATGCGGTCTCGATTCTCGAACGGCAAGCTGGTTCGACCGCCCAGCCTAGCGGGCGGCCCCTCGGGACGCCCCCCGCAACATTTCAGTGTCGTGGGCCCGGCTACGCTGGCGCCCATGACACAGACGGTTGATCTCTGGTTCGATCCCATGTGCCCGTGGGCCTGGATGACGTCCCGATGGCTGCTCGAGGTCGAGAAGTTGCGCGACGTGAGGGTCGACTTCCACGTGATGAGCCTGTCGGTGCTCAACGAGGGCCGCGACCTCGAGCCGGACTACCGCGCGGCGATGGACAACGGCTGGGCGGCCGCCCGGGTGGCACTCGCCGTGGAGCGCGAGCACGGCCAGCAGGCGTTGCGCGACTTCTACACCGCGATCGGCACGCGCTTCCATCCCGGAGGCGAGCCGCAGGCGCACGAGACCATCGAGGGGGCGCTGGCCGACGTCGGGCTGCCCGTCGGGTTGGCCGAACTCGGGCAGACGGACGCCCACGACGCCGACCTGCGCGCCAGCCACCACCGGGGCATGGACCCGGTGGGCGACGAGGTGGGCACGCCGGTGATCCACCTGAACGGCAAGGGCCTCTTCGGCCCCGTCATCTCCCCGGCACCCAAGGGCGAGGAGGCCGCCAGCCTGTTCGACGGCCTCGTCAAGGTCACCGCGTACGAGGGCTTCTACGAGCTCAAGCGGACGCGCACCGTGGGCCCCATCTTCGATTGAGCCTGTTGCGGCGCCGCCGCGTGGGGGAGACTGAGGCCATGCTGGTTCACATTGCCACCGACCATGCGGCGTTCGACCTCAAGCAGTTCCTGGTCAAGGAGTTGAGGGCGCTCGGGCACGAGGTGGTCGACCATGGAGCTCACGCGTACGACGCCCAGGACGACTACCCCGTGTTCATCCTGCCCGCCGCCGAGGCCGTCGCGGCCGACCCGGAGTCGTTCGGGATCGTGCTGGGCGGCTCCGGCAACGGCGAGCAGATCGTCGCCAACAAGGTGAGGGGCATCCGGGCGGCGTTGGCCTACAACCTCGTCATGGCCCGCCTGGCCCGCGAGCACAACAACGCCAATGTCCTGTCGATGGGTGGGCGGATGCAGAGCCTGCCCGAGGCCCTGGAGATGGCCAAGGTGTTCCTCGACACCCCCTTCTCCGGCGATCCGCGCCACGTCCGTCGCCTCGCGATCATCGACGCCTACGACGAGGGCCGCGGCGCCTGACCCCCACCCCCCGGGAGGGTCACTCCCGGGCGGGCTACACTCGCCGCCATGCCCGAGGGACACGTCACGCACCGGCTCGCCCGCGCCCTGGCCGGCGAGTTCGGCGGCCGTGCCGTGTCGGTGTCCTCACCGCAGGGACGCTTCGCGGAGGCCGCCGCCCTGCTGGACGGTCGGGTCCTCGTGGGGGCCGACTCGGTCGGCAAACACCTGCTGGTCGACTTCGAGCCGGGCACGGTCTGGATCCACCTGGGTCTGATCGGGAGGTTCCTGTTCACGACCGCGTTCCCCGCGCCCAACCCCACCACGCTGCGCCTGCGCATCACCGACGGGAGGACGGCCGCCGACCTCCGCGGGCCGCAGTGGTGCCGGCTGATCACGCCCGCCGAGCGTGCGGCCGTGATCGCCGATTCGGGTCCGGACCCCATCCGCGACGACGCCGACCCCGAGCGCGCGTGGGAGGTCGTGTCCCGCTCGCGCAAGCCCATCGCCGCCCTGCTCATGGACCAGCGGGCCTTCGCCGGGGTGGGCAACATCTTCCGTGCGGAGGTCCTCTACCGGCATCGCATCGACCCGATGCTTCCCGGCCAAGACCTCGCGCGGCCCGTCTTCGGTGCCATCTGGGCCGACCTCGTGACCCTGATGCGCGCCGCCGTGGAGGTCGGGCGGATCGACACCGTCGCCGACGACCACACCCCCGAGGCCACCGGGCGCGACCCGCGCGTGGATCGCCACGGTGGAGAGGTGTACGTCTATCGGCGCGCCGACCTGCCCTGCCACGTGTGCGGGACGCCCGTGTCGACCGCTGACCTCGCCGGACGCAACCTGTACTGGTGCGCTGTCTGCCAGTCGCCCGGTTCCCGTGGCCTCGTCGAGGTGCCGGGCTCGTGAGCTGGGGATTCACGTGCTCGGTGACCGGAGGCGGACGGGGCCTGCTCGTCCGCCGGGGTGAGACATCAGTGGCCGAGTTCGTCTTCGGCCTGCCGGGGGAGCCGGTGCCGGGCTGGGAGCCGGACGATTCCGAGGCGCGCCTGACCCGGGACGACCACGCCACCGTCCGCCTGCGCCACGTCGCCGACCCCGGAGGCTGGACGACCGTGGTCTCGCTCGACAACATCGACGCCACCGAGCGCGCCCTGCCCCCGCTCGGGATGGTCGTCACCGTGCACGACGCCTGGACGGGCTGGTCGTGGGCCAGCGACACCGAGGGCTTCATCATCCTCGCCCCCCGGGACGCCCCCGGCCCGGCGTTGGTCGTCCGCGTGCGTCAGGGATTCCTGAGGTCGGCGTCCGGCATGCGCGCGTTCACGCCGCTGGACCGCCGCGGGGACGCGCTGGGTGACGGCGTCGCGCTGTTCCACCTGGCGAACCCGACCGGCTCCGTCCGCGCCTACGGACGGCACCAGACCACGCTGGAATTCGAGGAGGTGCCGGACGCCGCGGCGGTCCGCGGCCTCCTGCCGGCCTGGCTGCCCGAACTCGTCGTCGCTCCCGGGGACGACCTGCGCCTGGACGAGCCCGACCTGGCGGTGGTGTCCGGCCCCGGCGTCCGCCTGGCCACCGAGGACACCACCAGCGTGCTGCTCGGCGAGCCGGGGCACCGCGAGGTGGCCGTGCACGGCGTCCGCGGTGTGCAGCGGCTGGCCGTGACGTTCGTCCCGCCCCTGGAGCCCTTCCTCGCCGAGCTCTCGGCCGCCCTGAAGTCCACGCGACCCTCGTCCGTGCCGTCCGCCACCGGGGCGGTCGTCGCGGCCGCTCTGTCCAGGCGCGCGGTGGCGGACCCGGAGGCCGTGCTGGACTGGCTCGAGAGGGAGGACTGGCTGGCCCGAGGTGACGTCTTCGCCCCGGCCATCGCGGCCGTCATCGCCGTCGAGACCCACGACGAGGCCCTGTTGGCGGCGGCGTGCGAGGCGGTGCTGACCGGGGTGGCGGACGTGGGCCAGGGCATGGTCGCGACCCGCTGCTGGCTGGCCACGCTGCGGATGGGCATGCCGCCACTCGACCTCACCCGCGTCTTCGCCCGCGCCGCGACACCGGAGGCCGCCTTCGAGGCCGCGCTGCTGGGCGACACGGACGCCGCTGTTTTCGGGCCGCGCGTCCATGGGATCGCCCACCGGTTCGGGGACGGCGTCCTGCCCGGCCTGCCGCTCGGGCTGTCCGAGGCGGACGCCGGCCTCCTGGTGGCCCTGCTCCGGCTTGTGCCGGAAGGATGGGCGGCCAAGCGGGTGGCCGCGGCGGCCGCTGAGCGGGGGGCGGCCCTGCTGCTGGCCGACCACGCCGATGGGTTGCAGCCCGGGTACGAGGGCCTGGCGTGGCTGCTGCTGGGGGAGATCGGGGCCTGACCCCCCGATCGGCATCCTGGGCGTGGGTGTCTATCCGGTCCCGTGATGGTTTGCCACAATGGCGACCATGGCCTTGGACGAACTGCGCCGCGCCATGCGCCGTCACGGGGGCTTCCACTGGTGGATGATCCCCTGGTGGGGCTATGCCCTCGCGGTGGGGACCCTGGCAACCGTCGGCCTGGTCGTCTGGGCCCTGGCCAACGCGATCCTGAACCCGGTCACAGCGCCCGATCCCTGGGGGCAGCCCAACCCGGCGCCCTTGACGGCCGGGCGCACGGCGTCCGCCACGCCCGAGGTGACGGCCACGCCCGAGGTGAGCGCCTCGCCGGAGGCCACCGTGACGCCGGAAGCGACGCCCTCGGCGTCCGTCGCACCGGCGCCGACGCCCGGCGTCCGCCCCAGCCCGACGGTGCGCCCGAGCCCCCCTGCACCCCGTGCGCCGGCCACGCGCACGACCGAACCGGCCCAAGGCGTCCCTCAACCGGCTCCGCCCGCGTCGACCACCCAGGCCCCCGCTCCGCCCTCGCAGGCCCCGGCGCCGACCACCCCGGCTCCGACCACGCAGGCCCCGGCACCGACCACGCAGGCGCCGGCCCCCACGACGCCTCCCCCCGCGGAGCCGGTCCCGTCGCCGACGATTCCCGCAGGCTTGCCGGGGTGGGAAAGGTGATGGGCCCACAGCGATGAAATGCCGTGCGGCCTCGATGCCACATGGTGTCGTCCGCACGTCCCCCTCCGACGCCTTCCGTGCCGGCGCAGCGGGCAGGGAGCACACGCGGGGCGGTTGGTGTCGTCCGGACCACTGGGCGAACAGCCCCTCCCGAGCCATGCGGGACGGTGAGGATGGGGGGAACTTCGACCTCGGGAGTCGGCGTGGAGAACAAGTGGGCGACCATCGACGGGAATGAGGCCGCGGCGCGGGTCGCGCATGCGCTGAGCGAGGTGATCGCAATCTACCCGATCACACCGAGCTCGGCGATGGGGGAGTCCGCGGACTCCTGGAGCGCCCAGAGTCGCACGAACCTCTGGGGCGCTGTTCCGCAGGTCGTCGAGATGCAGTCCGAGGGCGGCGCCGCCGGTGCGCTCCACGGCGCCATCACCAAGGGCACTCTCGGCACCACCTTCACGGCGTCTCAGGGGCTGCTGCTGATGTTGCCCAACATGTACAAGATCGCGGGTGAACTGACCCCGGCCGTGATCCACGTCGCCGCCCGCACGGTCGCCACCCACGCCCTCAGCATCTTCGGTGACCACTCGGACGTGATGAGCGCGCGCATGACCGGTTGGGCGATGCTCTCGGCGTCGAGCGTGCAGGAGGCCCAGGACTTCGCGCTGGTCTCGCACGCGGCGACCCTCCGCAGCCGGGTGCCGTTCCTCCACTTCTTCGACGGGTTCCGCACGTCTCACGAGGTCAACACCATCCAACTGCTCACGCGGGAGGACATGCGGGCGCTGGTGCGTGAGGAGGACGTGCTCGCCCACCGCAGCCGGGGCCTGACGCCCGACGCCCCGTCCGTCCGCGGGACCGCCGAGAACCCCGACACGTTCTTCCAGGCGGCCGAGGCGGCGAACCGGTTCCACGACGCCGTGCCGGCAGCGGTGGCCGAGGTCTTCGCCGAACTCGCGGCACGGACGGGACGCCGCTACTCGCTGGTCGACTACCACGGCGCGTCGGACGCCGACCGGGTCGTCGTCGTGATGGGGTCGGCGTCCGGCACTCTGGCCGAGACCGTCGACGAACTGAACCGTCGCGGTGAGAAGGTCGGCGTGCTCACCGTCCGCCTGTTCCGCCCGTTCCCGGTCGCGGAGTTCCTCGCCGCCCTCCCGAAGACGGTCCACGGCATCGCCGTGTTGGATCGCTCGAAGGAACCCGGGGCGCCCGCGGAGCCGCTGCACGCGGACGTCATGGTGGCGTTGGGGCAGCGCGGTGGGGAGCGGTTCCACCGCATGCCGACCGTGATCGGGGGACGCTATGGCCTGTCGAGCAAGGAGTTCACGCCGGCCATGGCGAAGGCGGTCTTCGACGAACTGCTCAAGCCCGAGCCGAAGCCCCGCTTCACCGTCGGCATCGTCGACGACGTCACCCACCTGTCGCTGGAGGTCGACGACTCCTTCCGCGTGCCGCAGAAGGCGCTCGCGGCGGTGTTCTTCGGCCTGGGCTCGGACGGCACCGTGGGCGCAGCCAAGAACTCGGTGAAGATCATCGGCGAACAGCCGGACGCCGAGGCCCAGGGCTACTTCGTCTACGACTCCCGCAAGTCCGGGGCGTCCACCGTCTCGCACCTGCGCTTCGGGACCGACCCCATCCGGTCGAGTTACCTCGTGCAGGAAGCCGACTTCGTCGGAGTCCACCAGTTCGACCTGCTCAAGACGATGAAGACGATCGACATCGCAAAGCCCGGCGCGACGGTGCTGCTCAACTCTCCGTACGGCCTCGACACCTGGGACCACCTGCCGGCCGAGGTGCAGGCCGTGATCCTCGAGCGGCGACTGCGGCTCTTCGTCATCGACGCGGAGTCCGTGGCCAAGCGGGCGGGTCTGGGCAAGCGCATCAACACCGTCATGCAGCCCTGCTTCTTCGCCCTCTCCGGTGTCGTGCCGGCCGATGAGGCGATCCCGAGGATCAAGGCGTCCGTCGAGAAGACCTACGGCAAGCGCGGGCGCACCGTCGTCGAGCGCAACTTCGCCGCCATCGACGCGGCCATCGACGCCCTGCGGGAGGTGGAGATCCCCGACGCCGCCTCCAGCAAGGTGCACCGGCTCGCCCCCGTTCCGGACGCCGCGCCGGACTTCGTCCAGCGGGTCACGCAGAAGATGCTGCACGGCGAGGGGGACCTCCTGCCGGTCAGCGCGCTCCCCGTCGGCGGCGTCTGGCCGACCGGAACGTCGACGTGGGAGAAGCGGGCTCTCGCCACGGAGATCCCGGTGTGGGACGCCTCCCTGTGCACCGACTGCGGCAAGTGCGCCGTGGTCTGCCCGCACGCCGCCATCCGCATCAAGCTCGCGCCCGAGGGCATCTTGGCGGACGCCCCGGCCACCCTCGCGTCGAAGCCGTACAAGGACCGCACGCTCAAGGACCACCGGCTGATCGTGCAGGTGGCCCCGGACGACTGCACCGGGTGCGGCATCTGCGTCGACATCTGCCCAGCCAGGTCCAGGACCGAACCGGACCACAAGTCGATCAACATGGAGCCGGCGGCCGTCCACCGCGACCGGGAGCGGGTCAACTACGAGTACTTCCTGGGCCTGCCCGAGATCGCGCGCACCGACGTCCGGCACGACCAGGTGAAGGGGGTCGCCCAACTGCAACCCCTGTTCGAGTTCTCGCTGGCCTGCTCGGGCTGCGGCGAGACGCCGTACATCAAGACGCTCACGCAGTTGTTCGGCGACCGGATGATCATCGCCAACGCGACCGGCTGTTCGTCCATCTATGGTGCGAACATGCCGACCGTTCCGTACGCCAGGAACGCCGATGGCCGCGGTCCCGCTTGGGCGAACTCCCTGTTCGAGGACAATGCCGAGTTCGGTCTGGGCATGCGGATCGCCTGGGAGCAGCAGAACTCCGAGGCGCGCCGGCTCTTGAGGAGTCTGCGCGAACCCATCGGTGGGGACCTCGCCGGTGCCCTGCTCGGGGCCGACCAGTCCGACGAGGCCGGCGTGGCAGGGCAGCGTGGTCGGGTGGAGCAGGTGAAGCAGCGGCTCTCGGAGCTCGCGGCCGACGCCACCGCGGGCGACGCCGATGCGGGCGACGCGGATGCGGTGCGCAGGTTGGCCTCGCTCGCCGACGAGCTCGTGGAGAAGTCCGTGTGGATCATCGGTGGCGACGGCTGGGCCTACGACATCGGGTACGGCGGCCTCGACCACGTCCTGGCGTCGGGCCGCAACGTCAACGTCCTGGTGCTCGACACCGGAGTGTACTCCAACACCGGCGGACAGGCCTCCAAGTCGACGCCGCGAGGGGCCACGGCCAAGTTCGCGTCGCGGGCAAGGGGACGGCCAAGAAGGACCTGGGCATGATCGCCCAGTCCTACGGTGATGTGTACGTCGCGCGGCTCGCGATCGGTGCCAACCAGCAGCAGGCCGTCCGGGCGATGCTCGAGGCCCAGGCGTGGCCCGGCCCGTCCCTCCTCATCGCGTACTCGACGTGCATCGAGCACGGCATCGAGATGGCCACGTCCATGTCGCACCAAGCGGACGCCGTCGCTTCCGGCTACTGGCCCCTCTACCGGTTCCGCCCCGACGACGGGACCGGCGCCCCGCTCAAGCTCGACAGCAAGCCGCCCACGCTTCCGGTCAAGGAGTTCATGACCGGCGAGGGACGCTTCTCGATGCTGGCCCGCTCCAACCCCGAGCGGGCGGAGGAACTGGCGGTACTCGCCCAGGCTGACGTGGACGAGCGCTGGCGCTACTACACCCAGGTGGCGGGGATCGAGCGATCGGTGCCCGGGGACAGGCCACTCGAAGAAGGTGGGGCTTCCTCGCGGGGCTGAGCGTTGGCAGCACGCCGGCCGCTGCGGCGTGTCGGCCAGGCGGAGGCTGCTTCCACCATGGCAGAGCGGCTGATCGGGCGCATAATGCGGGGATGATCTCCCATTCGGCGGCCGGCCGGCTCCGGCAGGCGGGTCTCGTCTGGCGCCCGAGCGCGGGCGACCGGTTCGTTGTCCTCGCCGACGCGTTGGAGGGTGAGGTGTTCACGGTGGCCGACATGGTCATCGAGGCGCGTGACTACCCCACGGGCACGCTGCTGGCGTTCGACGGGACGACGGAGTGGGCGCTCGACTCGGTGAGCGTCGAGCAGGCGCTGTGGCTGCCCTCGGAGGCGCAGCTCCGGGATCGGCTCGGGAACGCGTTCCAGAGCCTGACCCGGACGGCGTCCGGATTCGAGGTGCGGGTGCGCCTCGCGGGCCGTCCCGATGTTCTCTTCTCCGCGCCCACGGCGTCCGACGCGTACGCCGCAGCGCTGCTGGCCCACTTCGAGGCCGGCGGAGGGCGTCCGGCGATCGCCCAGATGCCGCTGACGGGGCGGCCCTTCACCGCGTCGGGGGAGGCCTACGACCGCTTCATGGGCCGGTACTCCCGGCCGCTGTCCGTGGCCTTCGCCGAGTTCGCCGGGGTGGCGCCGGGCCAACGGGCGCTGGACGTGGGGTGCGGGCCGGGAGCGTTGACCGGGGAACTTGTCCGGCTCCTCGGCGTTCGTGCGGTCTCGGCGTGCGACCCGTCCGAGCCGTTCGTGGCCGCTTGCCGGCGTCGACACCCAGGAGTGGACATCCGCGTCGGCTCCGCGGAGTCGTTGCCGTTCGACGACGCCCCGTTCGACGTCGCGCTGGCCCAACTGGTACTTCACTTCGTGGCGGACCCGGCCCGGGCGGCCACCGAGGCGCACCGCGTGGTGCGACCCGGCGGCACCATCGCGGCGACGGTGTGGGACTTCGCCCACGGCATGGAGATGCTGCGGGCGTTCTGGGACGCCGCGGTCAGCGTGGACGCCGACGCCCGGGATGAACTGCGGGTGATGCGGTTCGGACGCGACGGCGAGATCGCCCAGTGGCTGGACGAGTCCGGCTTCGAGGAGGTCACCGAGTCGACGCTGACGGTGGCGTCGACCTACGCGGACTTCGACGAGCTGTGGTCGGGATTCTTGGAGGGGGTCGGGCCGGCGGGCAGCTACTGCGTGGGCCTGGACGCCCCGCACCGGGCCGTCCTGCGCCGCGCCCTCTTCGAGCGGCTCGGTGAACCGACGGGTCCCTTGACACTGCGGGCGGTAGCGCGCGCGGGCCGTGCCGCGCGTCCCTGACAAACCCTCAGTGGCCGAACGCGGCAAGATCCGCGCGTTGGGCAGCAGGGGTGGTGGGGGCTGCCCCTTCCGGATGGGCGCTCGGGGGGTCATGGTGGTCCCATGGGTACGTTCCTGTTGATCCCCGGAGCGGGTGGCAGCGCGTGGTACTGGCACCGATTGGTGCCTGAACTGGAGCAAGCCCGGCATGAGGTGATCACGGTCGACCTGCCCGCCGGTGATGATGGCGCCGGCCTGCAGGAGTACGCGGACGCTGTCGTGGCGGTCACCCCGAGTGGCCTGGGCGGACCTCTTGTCGTGGTGGCGTCATCCATGGGCGGACTCACCGCGCCCTTGGTGTGCGGCCGCCTACCGGTCGACCGGCTGGTGCTCGTCAACGCGATGATTCCCACGCCAGGGGAGTCCGGAGGCGACTGGTGGGTCAACACCGGCCAGGACGCCGCCCGTCGTGAGTTGGACCTGATCCAGGGCCGTTCCCCCGACGCACCGTTCGACCCGCTGGTCCACTTCTTCCACGACGTTCCCGACGACATCACCCGGGGGGCGATGGCCCGCGAGGCGCAGCAGTCGGCAACACCGTTCAAGGAACCCTGGCCACTGGACGCCTGGCCAGACGTGGCCACGATCGTCCTCAGCAGCCGCGACGACCGGTTCTTCCCGGTCGAGTTCCAGACACGAGTGGCGCAGAAACGGCTGGGCATCACGCCCGGGATCCTGCCCGGTGGCCACTTGGTGGCACTCAGCCGCCCCCGAGAACTGGCGGACGCCCTCGCGTAGCCTGCGCTATCGCGGAAAATGCCCGCAGCGGATTCGGAGCAGCGTCAAGGCAATGGGCGTCCACACGGGTTGGACACCCTCACGCCAAGGCGAGCTGGAGCGCTCAGGCTTCCGGGTGGAAGCCGATCAGCCAGGTGAGGCCGTAGCGATCCACGACGGTGCCATCCCAGTCGCCCCATGGACGCTCCTGAAGATCGTCGACGACGCGGCCGCCCTCAGAGAGGGCCACGAACCAACCGCGCAGGATGTCGGGAGCAGCAGTCCCCAGCAGGGCCAGCTGCAGGCCCTCAACACGGGGATTCGCGGTGGAGTCGCCATCGGCGGCGCAGAGCGTGACAGGACCGGTGAGTTCGCCGTGGGCGATGGCGTCAGCTCGGCCTTCACGGGCGCCCATCTGCTCTTGGGTGAACAGTTGCGCCTCCCCACCGAAGATGCCGGCGTAGAAGGTCAGCGCTTCTCGGGCGGTGCCAGGAAAGTACAGGTACGGAAGGGGAGCTGCCATGGACCCAAAGTAGCGGGGAGGGCGAAGACTGCTTTGTCCGATCATGCTGTCCGCAGCTGGGCCATGCAGGTGGGTGATGTTTCTGCTCGGTCGCGGTGCCGGCGGCGTTAGAATCTGATGTGGGCTACAGGGCTGTGGTTGTCACGGCGCGTGGGGGTCCGGAGGTGTTGCGGACCGTCGTGAAGGAGCTTCGTCTCCCAGCAGCGAAGCAGGTGCGTGTGAAGGCTCTGGCGGCCTCGGTCAGCGCCCCGGACGTCCAGGCCCGTTACGGTCCTTCTCCGTTCCGCGTTCGGACGCCGTTCGTGCCGGGTTACTCGATCGTCGGGGACGTCGACGCCGTGGGTACAGGAGTGACGGGCGCGTCAGTGGGGGAACGGGTCGCGGCCCTGACCATCTATGGCGGTACGCCGAGTACGTGTACGTGCCCGCCAAGGCCTTGACTCCGGTGCCGGCCGACCTGGACCCCGCCCAAGTGGTGCCCCTCATCCTCAACTACCTGGTCGCCTATCAGGTGCTGCACCGCCCGTGTGCGGGAGGGGTGACCGGGTGCTGATCATCGGTGCCAGTGGCGGGATCGGGACCGCGTTGCTCCAGTTGGGGCGGCTCGCGGCCTTCGCCTCTATGGAGTGGCCTCCCGAGGCAAGCACCAGATCTTGCAGGAGTACGGGGCCACTCCGATCGACTACCTCACCGAGGACTACGTGCGGGTGATCAGACAGGCCGAACCAGCCGGTCTGGACGCGGTGCTGGACGGGATGGCCGGGAAGGACCACTGGCGCGGCTACTCCCTGCTCCGGCGGGGCGGGACGCTGGTGGGTTTCGGGAATCCGGGCAGCTTGGCCGCGATGTTGAGACTGCTCGGGCTGGTGGGCGGGCTTTCCCTGTGGCCCGATGGCAGGAAGGCGACGCTGTACAGCACCGGCCTGTCCTTCCTCGACCGGAAGCCGTTCCTGGCGGACTGGGCGACGCTCTTCAGGCTGCTGCGTGAGGGTGCCATTCGTCCGGTGGTTGCGGCCACCTTCCCGCTCCTTGGGGCCGCTGACGCGAACACCTTGTACGAGACCGGACAGGTAATCGGCAACATCGTCCTGACTACGGAGCCCCAGCTGGGCGAGCGTTGAACCCGTAGCCAGGACGATGTGGCGACATGGTCGGGGCGACAGGACTCGAATCAGCGACCCCCTCGTCTCGATCTCTCGTTGACTAGGGGTAACGATGGAGTTCCTGACCTGTTGTTGCGTTTTGGGGGCTTATTGGGGGCTACAGAATCGCGTGTCCATCCTGTCGCCCCAACTCGCCCCCTTCCTGCTGACCAGACTACCCCTCAGCAGCCCGGCACAGTGCCCCCCCATCAGGTCTGCCGATTCACGTGATGGCGTGAGCATCCTTGGGCCCCATCGGGTCTGGGGGGGTACGCCAAGGGCAGCAGGCCCCGAGTCCAAGCCCGGAGATTCAGTCCAGGACTGCGGAGGTCCGGCCTCACCCCCGGCTGTGGACGTATGCCGATGGGGATGGTCTTGAGATCGCAGTCATGCCCATGGTCGTGACATAACGCAACTGCTTGATGCGGGAACTCGGCAGAGTCATGTCAACTTGACAGGCGGGTGGACCACGAGCGCGTCGGTATACCTCGGAGGCTCTGGGTTCTGACGAGAGCGCATCCCGGGCCGGTAGGGGGCCAAGGTGACGCGAGCTACCCGTAAGCTAAACTTCATGATGAATCCACGGGCCGCTACCCGGTCTGTTATAGCGACCCTCTTGGGCATCGCAACGTTACTCGGTGCCGGCGTGGTCTTCTTTCCAAACATGCGCAGTTGGTTTTCTGAAAATGCGTGGTGGGGGTGGGGTGTGTCCTTGGTGTTACTCCTAGCCATGGCGGCCCAATTGGCTACCCTCGATCGGATGCGGCATCAGCTGGGTAGCGCACGAGAAAGGCTCTCCCGTCTAGAAGCGACGCGTGCGGAAGGAAGTGAGCGCGATCGAGCGCAGTTCACTTCAGTTCTGGATGACCTACCGTGGGAGCGCGGCCCCCTGGCCTGGCTGCAGAACAGTCCCCTCAAGCAGTGGACCGATGAGCAATCGGACCCGTTGTACGCCTTGGAGGGTAAGTGGACGGAGTGGTTCTTCGATTCAACTGACGTTGATGAAGCATTTCGATCCCTGAGGGAAGCTCTCGGGGCCTTGACATCATGGATGGCCGGGAACGCGTTTTCGCTTACCCCAGCTGAGTTGCGCGAGGTCGGCTGGCAACGCGGCGACGCCTTGCTGTACCAAATCCCCGATGGCGATGATCTAGCTGGAGGTTGGCCCGCTCACGTCACTCTACGCCAAGAAGGTGCCACGCTTGCCTCGGACTTCCTCGAACAGCGAAGAGAGTTTGAGCGATCTGGGCGTATTGCCGGCCTGTAGCCGAAAGTGCCAATTCAAGTGTCAAGTTGAAGCCGGCGCCCGACGCAAGCCTCACAAGGCTCAAGGGGACGCCGGCCATGCTGGGTGGTGACCTCATCGTCCCGTGGCGCGTTCCCGGCCTACGAC
>NZ_JCAKNE010000032.1:0-49386 GCF_059515965.1 Propioniciclava sp. LT432
TTGATGCTTTATGCCGACGTCTGGGTTATGCCGACCTTGGTGGCGTGTGACCTTGTGAATCCCGGTTTGTCCGGGGCGGTTGTCGGCATAATCAGAGGGTTTCGAGCCACGCGAGGATGTCGGCTCGCGGGGTGTACATGCCCGGGGTGACGTGGGGTGGTCTGGTCTTGTCGAGGGCGTCCTCCTTGAGTCGGGTGTCGGCGTGGAGGTACACGTCGGTGGTGGAGGTCTGCTCGTGGCCGAGCCACAAGGCGATGACGATGATGTCGACGCCGGCGTGGAGGAGGTTCATGGCGGTGGTGTGCCGCAGGGTGTGGACCGTGATGTGTTTGCCGGCCATGCTCGGGCAGGACGTGGTGGCGGTGTGTACGTGGGCGGCGAGTCGGTGTTCGATCGCGTCACGGGATAGCGGGGTGCCGTGGGGGCCGGGGAACAGGGCGGTCCCGGGCCGGGTGCTCCGCTCTTGAAGGTAGGCGCGCAGTTGGTCGCCGATCGTCGCGCTGAGCGGGGTGGATCGGTGTTTGCGGCCCTTGCCTTCGCATTCGACGTACGGGCTGGTCCCGGTGTGGATGCTGCTGGTGGTCAGGGTGATCAGTTCACTGATCCGCAGCCCGGTGCTGATCGCCAACGCCAGCATCATCTGGTCACGTCGGCCGGTCCAGGTCGTGGTGTCCGGCGCGGCGAGCAGGGCTTCGGTTTCGGCCTCGGTCAGGTAGCTGAGTAGGGGTTTCGTGGTCTTGGCGGGTGGGATGGCGAGGATCTGACGGATGGAATCGGCGTGTTCTGGGTGGTCGGGCAGCGTGTGGGCGAGGAGGACGCGGATCGCGCTGAGCCGGGCGTTCCTGGTCGCTGCGGTGTTGGAACGGTGGGTGGTGAGGTGGTCGAGAAAGCCGGTGACGGTGCCGCGGTCGAGGTCTTCGAGCCGGAGCTGGTCGGCGCTGGTCCCGGTCGTGACGCTCAGGTGCTTGATCAGGAGGCGCCAGGTGTCGCGGTAGGACGCGATGGTGTTCGCGGCCAGGCCGCGCTGGGTGTGGACGTAGTCGGTGAAGAACGCCTGCAGGACGGTGGCGAGGTAGGTCATCGTGAGTCACTCCGTCGTGTTCGTGGTGTCGACGCGGTGGGCGGCCAGGGCCAGCAGTTCCGGGACGGCCTGGACGTACCAGTACGTGTGGGACGGATCGGAGTGGCCCAGCCAGAGGGCCAGCAGACCGAGCGTCGCAGCCGGGTTACCGGCATCAGTGGTGTAGGCGCGGATCATCTGCCGGGTCGCGAAGGTGTGCCGCAGGTCTACCAAGCAGGGGGCGTGCCCTTCCCAAGTGATGCCGGTCGCGGCCCGGATCCGCTGGAAGTGGTCCTCCACGGTCGCCCGCTGGTAGGCCTTGCCCCGGGTGGTGACGAACAGGGTTCCCTCCAGCGGAGGTGTCGCGGCTTGGCGGTGCGGGCTGGCCAGGTAGCCGGCCAGGGCGTCGAGGGTGGTGGGGTGCAGCGGGATGAGCCGGTCGGGACCGTGCTTGTTGGCCCGGATCAGCAGGGTGGCGTCCTCGACGTTGATGTCGCCGAGGCGGAGTCGCACGACTTCGCCCGGCCTCATCCCGGTCACGGCCAGTAGGGCGATGACGGCGGCCATCGTGGCCTGCACCAACGGATGGGTGAACGCGTGCGGGCAGGCATCGATCAGTGCGTCGACCTCGCCCTGGGTGTAGATGTGGGGCCGGCGCCGGTCCCTGGTGGTAGGCAGCACGTTGGCTGGCGGCACCTGGACGTCCAGGCCGATCGCATGGCAGTAGCGGGCCAGGCCGCGGACCGCGCTGAGGCGTTGGCACTGGTAGGAGTTCTTCAACGAGCCGTCCCCTTGCGCCCAACTCAACGCCTGCGCCACGCTAAAGGACGTACCCGCGTGGCCATGGGCCTGCAGCCATTCGAGGAAACGTCGGGCGTGGCGTTCTTCCTCGACGAGCCGGAATCCCAGCGCCCGCCGCTGGGTGAGGTACACCTCCAGTACCGTCCACAGGCCAACATCGACCGAAGGGGTGGTGGTCATGGCAGGCTGCCCCAGGAGGGCGCCAGCGGACGCAGCGGTGTCATGTCGGCGCGGGCGTAGGTCATCGCCGAGGCCGGGTCGGCGTGGCCGAGGAGTTCTTGGACCTGCCGGAGGGTTCCGCCCCCGGTCAGGACTTGGCTGGCGACTGTGTGTCGAAGACGGTGGGCGTACACGCCGTCCAGGCCGGCACGTCGGCCGTACCTGAGGACGACATCCCCCACGCCGGCCCGATGCAGCGCCGTCAACGGCGGCAGGCAGCGGAGGAACACCGCCCGTTCACCGCGATCGGCGCGACGGACCCGGAGGTAGTCCACCAGCGCCTCGCCCACGTCGACGGGCATCGGAAGGACCAGAACCCGGCCGCCCTTACCAACCACCCGCAACGAGGGTTCGCGCCAGTTGAGGTCGTCCAGCCTCAGCCCGGCGACCTCACCGACACGCACGCCTAGGCGGGCCAGCATGACGATGATCGCCCAGTCCCGCTTGCCCGCCACAGTGTCCCGATCGACGGCATTCTTCAACGCGGCGACTTGGCTGTCGGTAAGGCCTTTCGGCAGGCCGGCCCGGATACGACGCGGCGACAGGACCCCGTCAACGATCCCGTCCCGTATCCACCCGTTGGCTGCGGCCCAGGTGAGCAGACCACGGAGCAGAGCCGCCCTGCTCTGCGCGGTGGAGGAGGAGTAGCCGGCCACCACACGCACCAGGAACTCGTTGACCATGACGACGTCAACACGTTCCCAGTGGAGGTCCCCGTCCTCGTCTTCGACCAGCGGCAGGAAGCGTTCCCCGATCTGGCGGGCCTTGTAGAGCCAACTGGCACCCTGTCCCTCTTCGACCTCCAGGAACCGCAACCACGCGGCAAGACAGGCTTCTGCCGGTCGCAGCGGCGCCGTGTCGACAGGCGACGGTTTGAGGCGTCCGGTTTCCTGCAGGAACCTAACGACGGCCGAGACGTTCTCGTTGGCGGATCGATGCTCCGGGTGGCGTTCGTTGTCCCCTGAGACAAGGCCGAACACGCACGCAGCGTCAACGTCCGCAAGCTCAACACCAGCAGCGGCCAGCCATGCACCGAGCCGAGCCGCCGCCCGCACCAGGTTGCGCTGTGTCGTCGGTGCGTACCCCTCCGTGACCAGCCAGTCGATCAACTCGGCCATCACCGCGGCGAGCGGACCAGCATCACGACGAGGCCAGATCCTCATCTGCCCACCAGCAGCCGCAGGCCCCTCACGTACCAGATCACCCATGACCCGTCCTCCTCCCATCAGGAGAAGGTTGGACCTACAGGATTATGCCGACAACCGCCCCGGACAAACCGGGATTCACAAGGCCACACGCCACGAAGGTCGGCATAACCCAGACGTCGGCATAAGCACTCAATGGCCTGATCGAACTAGCCCGCCGCGTCGCACGAGGGTTCCGCGACCCCGACAACTACCGCCTCAGAATGCTCCTCATCGGCGGCGGACTCCGACTATGACCCCACGCTCAGGTCCGAAGAGCCCCCAAAACCCGAACGCGGTCCTCCTCGAAGCCGAACCCGGCGCCGCGGCGTCCGGTCTCGCGCTGCATCGCGGCCTCCTGCCAAGAATCAGACAAGTCCGTCACACCGCCCATAACGGCGTCCGAGCTCAGCCGGTGGACGCCGCCAGACACCACGGCTCAACGCGACGTCCGTGTCCGCTCCTCGTCGCCCCCGCCCCGAGTCGGACCACCGCAGGCGACACGAACGACGCCGATACGACAGGGCTCCCAGTTGAGCCACGTGCTCATGGTCGTGGCATCGCACTCAAGCAGCCCAGAGTCGGTCGTCAGCCTTCGTGGATGTCAGGGTCCAGCAGGTGCGCTTCCATTTTCGCGCTTGTGGCGCCATAATGGCTCCATGCCGAACATCCAGATCAAGGACGTGCCCGAGGACACTCATGCAGTCCTCCGGCAGCGGGCGAGCGCGGCGCACCAGTCGTTGCAGGAGTACCTGCGGTCCAGACTGATCGCCGAGGCGGCCCAACCAACCGTGGATGAGGTGCTCGCCCGTGCGGGCGGTCGGGCCGGCGGATCGTTGTCGCTGGCTGACGCGGTGAGCGCGTTGCGGTTCGACCGTGCTCGTCATTGACGCCAGCGTCCTGGCCGTCGCCCTGCTGGACGACGCCCCCGACGGTGACGCGACACGGAATCGGCTGCACGGGGAACAACTCGCCGCCCCGGCGTTGATCGATCTCGAGGTGGCCTCGGTGTGGCGCGGACTGGCCCGCGGCGGGCACCTGGACCCCCGTCGAGTCGGGTTCGCCCTGGAAGACCTGCGAGAACTCCCGATGAAACGCGTGGCCCATGCGCCGCTGCTGGCCCGCTGTTGGGAACTGCGGGACAACCTAACGATCTACGACGCCGCCTATGTCGCGCTCGCCGAAGCCCTGCAGGCTACCCTGCTCACCGGGGATCGCCGCCTCGCCAGATCCACCGGCCCACAGTGCGCCATCGAGGTCATCAAGACCACCTCCTGACACGCCGAACGCCCACACGGTCTGGCCAGGCGACGGGCGTGAGATCACGGACATGCGGATGAGCGAGCAAGCGGAGCAGGGCCTAAGTGGAGGCGAAACGGACCACGCGGACAGGTGCGCCTCGAAGACACCGGGACACCGGGACACCGGGGCTAGGATCTCTCCGTCCGCCGAAAATGGTAGCCGGACGTCCTCGCCTTGCGGACTGGATCCGTGACCACGCGCCGCTGGCGTTCAGCGAGCGGGGCCTGGCCGAACCGTCCGTATCGCTGCGGGACATGCTCGCCGGGACCCGCCCTGCGATCACCGGGACCTCCCCCATCGACCTGCCCGGCTACACCGACGAGATCCTCCGCTCAGGGTCCCCGGGATCCGCGACCTACCCGAACGGGCCCGCCAGGTCCAACTCGACAGCTCAGAACGATTGTGGGAGCCGCCGGCGTAACGGTCCTCTCATCGTTCGTACTCTTCCCATGCAACGCGGTTCCGCCGAGCCGAACAAGCTCACGTTGGTGGTAGTACTGCCAGTACCCCCCAGACTCGTCGCAAGTCCGCCCAGTCGGATCGAGGCGTCGGGCGTCCCCAACGAGGCCAGCGACGCGTAGAGCCAGGTATGCCCCTCGCCGGCGCTGACCTCCCCGGCCAGCCCCATGCCGCCACCACCAGCGGCCGGCCGACTCCACCTGAATTCCTGGATGTCGTCCACACGAAACCCGCACGCCGCCGGACAACCCTCGTCGGGGTCACGTGCAATACGGCCGGCTGGGCCATTCCGTGGGGAACACGTGGGGAATGCGTGGGGAACACGACTCACGCGTGGGGAACGAACGCGCCGGCCGAGGCGCCGCCGCTCACCTCAGCAACGCATTCCCCCTTGCCAGCACCACGTCACAACATCGGGACATGAGAAAGGCGGGAGGTTTTCGCCACCCGCCTTTTCCCTATATAACCCCTAGTCAGGGGTGTTTTCTGTGCGCGAGAGAGGAGTTGAAGCTCTCTGCTATCCAGCGATAATGGCCCCCTGACAAGGAATTTTGATGGGCCTCAGCCATGCCGTCACCTTGCCGTGGGGAATACGTGGGGAATCGCTTCGAACCCGAGATCCGCGCGGATCTCGCGTCCATCGCTGCCCTTTAGCATAGGCGGACCCCACCCCAGGATCACTGGCGAGACGGTGGTTAAGGACGCGCGCGGGCACAGGCTGACGGGCTTCATCGGCGGCGGCCGCGAAGTCCGGCTCGTCCCCCCTGCAAGTCCGAACCGACCCCTCGCAGCAGTAAGGGGACGCCGAGGGCACCATCGCCCTTGAGGTCGGGCAGGGGTCGCGTCGATGACGGAGAGCTGTCGCGGTGGCTTGGCGCAGCGAGTTCGTCGATCGCGATCGTCATGGTCAGCGGGCCAGTGAGGGGACGAGCGCCGGCGCTTGCACGGTCAGCGGGTCCGGGAGGGTGACCTCGCCTCCAGAGACTGCCTCCCAGCGCGTGGGGTCCGTCTGAAGTCGGATGTCACTTTCCAGGGCATCGAGCGCGCTATCGGTGATGGTCGGAGCCGGCTGGGTGGTCTGCAGAATGAGGTCTGCAGCGCCGATGACACGCTGGCCCGTGCTGCGGAGGATTTCGGCGAGGTCACGCTGCTCGGTCGCCGCGTTGAGGGCCCAGCCGGCGACGTAGTTGAAGGTGTACTGGCTGGAGTCGAGGCCGTGGGCACTCGTGACCATGTACGCGACCGATTCGGCTTCCACTTCGACGATCCCGCGGCAGTCGCGGCTGCCCTGGTCCAGGTGGAGGAGCACGTGCCCGGTTTCGTGGGCCAGGGTCTTGACGGCCTGGGCGTCATCGACGTCGTCACGGACCATGACGAGCCGCTGGCCGAAGTCTGTGTACCCGTTCGGGCCGCCGAGGTCCGCACCGCGACGTACGTCGAATCCTCGTTCCTCAAGGAGGCCCTGGAGGCGGTCCCACAGCCCGGCTGGGGCGTGCCCGGTGAGGAGGGCAGCCGCGCCGATCTTGGGGTCGGGCAAGGGCGGTCCGTCGGTCTGACGGACGTCGAACACCGTGACGGGCTTGGTCGCGACCACCTGGGTCCGGTTCACGACGCGTCCGTGCTCGTCGCGCACCGGTTGGCCGGCGTCGTCGAGGCGGGGCTCGCGGCGCGTGATCGGCGCGAGGACCTTGATGCCCGTCTCGCCGCGGCGCACTTGGCGGCCCATGGCCTTGAACGCCTGGTAGCCGGCGACCTGAGTGGCCCTCGGGTCCTGAAGCATGATCAGAAGTGAGTTCCCGAAGGAGTAGCGGTGGAACTGGCTGGAGAACTTCAGCCAGGCCTGCCAGGCCTGCGGGTCGTTGAGGGCGAGGATGCCATCGCTCAGCTGGGTGTGGAGCTTGTCCAGCGTCGCCTGCCGAGCCTCTGCAGCCGCCGTCCGTAATGCCTCGCTGGCGGGTCTGCGGTGCCCGGCCATCAGCCGCGGCCTTCCCGCAAGACAGCAACGTGGTCGAAGATCTCCTCGACCACGACGGCCGCTGCGCCTGCGTCTGAAAGCCGCCTGGCCTGCATGAGGATGTCCTCGACGATGAGCGGGACGTCTGGGAGCGGGAGTTCTGGTTGGCTCATGGCCGGGATCCCGTGATCGGGAAGTCCTGCATCTGTCCGCCCTCTTGATAGCCGCGACGGATTCGCGATGACTCGCTCGCCGCCGACCTTGGGCGCACGACGTCACGGGCCGACTCGCCCTTCAAGATCGACGACCTGGACGACATTGCCATGGCGGCCGAGTCCGCCGCGCTGGCGTGCACTCGCGTCCTCGATGGACACCACCCACGCTCTTTACGCTGTTCGTGGGTGGCGGCGGTCGCACCGGTCGCATCGGCCGGCGGGGCTCCCGCGCTGGCAACCTCGGGCTGCAGCAACCCTGTGCGCCCCTGTCGAACGGCTTGCCCGCGTCGTCGCGGACACTCGTCAACAGGCTCTTGGGTCCGCAGCCTCGCTAGTTTGGTGAACCAGCGGGGTTCCACGTTCATGTTAGCCTCCAATTGACGACTCGACTCGACCTCACTCCACATAACGGGTCGTGGCCATCTTCGGTGGACACGACCATCCGGGTGACCCGCGTCGACGCCGACCGCCAGTCGGCGAACATGGGAGCGCTGGCTCGATTGGCCTGGCATGTTGGCTTGGGGCATTCATCACGAAGATGGGTCCGAGGCACACTCTGTCCGAGCCCGGGGCAACCTCTATCGGCCCCGCGCCACGCGCATGCCTACAGCCGCTACTCCACCAGCTGCAAACACCGCTATAATCGCGCTGTGACGAGCATAGAAATCACCGAGCAGATGCTTAGGGAGATTGGCATTCAGTGCAACCAGAGGCGCATGAACGAACTGCTCGTCATGTTCAATAATGAGCTATCCGAGCGAATCACCCTAGAGGTTTTCGGTGCCCTTTCGCTGGAGCAAGCAGATGAGCTCGCTCAGATGACTCGCGAAGGGGCACCCGGAGGCGCGATGGCGGAGTGGATGGCCGCGCACGTGCCTGACCTAGACGCTATCGTCCAAGACGAATTCGGCATCTTGATGGGTGACATTGCCGAAAACGTTCAGGCCTATTGGTAAAACAGCTAACTGTTGATGAATAGGCCCCGAAGTGAGAGCTTGACAACGGCTGCTATTTGTATCAGTCGCGCATGCGGAGGGCTCCCGTGAGCCCCGCCAGGAACACTGCCGTCAACAGCCACCCCGCTGCCCTGAATGAAGTCAGCAGGCCAACCAGCCATCCTGTGGTAGGAGCCCATGAATCGGCCGTGACCGCAGAGGCAGGGGTTATCGTCGTCAACGCGTATAGAAGCGGAATGAACTGAGGCTGTGTCGGCGGAAGCAACGCGGGGGCAGTTGTTCCGTTCACGTGCAACGTCGCACCACTCACCGAAACAGTTGCGTTCTCGATGGTCGTTGGGGCAAAGTCGGCAGCAAAAGTTGAGCCGAGTATAGACGTTGCGCTCACGAGTGCGATTATCCACAGCAACGTAATCATCGGATAGTACCCAAAACCCATGACTGCGCGATATGGCATATGGCCGATGCGCGAAGCCAAGGGTCGGTGTCGCACGCTTCGCTTCGATGCTTCATACCTAAGCCGGCGCCCGATATGCGGCTGACCAGCCCTGTCGAATGCCCCTGCGAGTTCAAACCACGGTTGCGCCACAAAGACGCCGGAGGTGTCAAGCCATCGCACGAGGCCGCGATAGTCGGTGAAGAACAGTCCCTCTATCTGACCCACAGACCAGCCATTCAACCGGACGGGCGCTCCATCAAATGGTAGGGCACTCACACGCCCTTCGACCAAGAAATGGCCAATACTTGAGGACTCGAAGGACACCGATCCGATTACGCGGCCCCCATCTAGGAAGAGGCTCCCGACCCTGGCATGCCGGATCTCTACAGCTGCCGAGTGCGTTCCAACAACCCTGATTTCAGTCAGTTCGAGTTGCCCAGAGATTTCGATTCCGTTAGCGTGCAGGGTTCCCTCCGCCCGCAGTGACCCCAAGAGTAAGTTGGACGCTTGGACATCCTCCAACGTCAACGCACGTCCTCCCGGGTTCGATATCGAGGAACCAGAAAGATCAAGGTCGCCCGAGACCGTTGCCCGGACAGCGTGCACCTCTCCGACCACTTCAAGATTCTGCGCGTTAAGGGTTCCGATTTCCGCCCCGTCCATGGAGATCGCGCCGGCTTTGTTGACGAAATGGCTGTCACTGAGGTCCACCTGACCAGCTATCACCCCCTCGAGCATACGAAATTCGCCGGTACAGGTTGCCTTCCCGACATAGAGCCCGCCGCCGATGTGAGACCTATCCAAAGCAACACTGACACCCCCGCTGTTCTCCAACTCAGCCCTATTGAGTTGAACCTGGCCATCGACGCGAGCATTCACCACCCGCACTTCCCCTACGATGACCATCTCGTTCCCCACGAGGCTGCCACGTATATATGCTCCATCCAGATGGAGCGCACTCCCACTCGGACTGCCAGTGATGCGGGACTGGTGGAACCGGACCTGACCGCCGACCTTCAGGCCAGCTGCGCTAATGCTGCCGGTACAGACGATGCGCGGAGCAAGTAGGGGCCCATGGATGTCCGTTCCCGTCATTTCTAGGGCTGTTCCTGCGGGATTGCTGAGTAAGGCTCCACCAATAAGGAAGCTCCCAGCCACGCTTAGACGCGAGCAGGCCATCATCCCAAATACCTGGATTCTGGTTGCGCAGAACTCGCCATCAATCTGTGCATCTACGAGGTCGAGCGCCACTCCATCTGGCTCCCGGAACGTCGTGCCGCTCAGATCGAGATCTGGTATTCGCGCTCCCCTGAATGTCGCAGCATGCATCTTGCTAGACCGAATCGACAATCTACATGGAAGTTGTGCGTACGCGAGGTCAAGTACGCCTTCGATCTCACCGCCCTCCAACTGCAATCCACGCGGATCGGCTTTCAGGCCATCGAGTAGCAACGCCTTCCTTATTGCCTCTGCGGGCAACGGGCCGACGGGACTCTGCCCAGGGGAGGCTCCGCCCGCAGCCTGCGGGGCGCCGAGTGCAATCGGCTGTCCTGACCGAGCTGCGTCGACGAGTCGCTCCACCCAGCTGTCTATCGTCACCATTCCAATATCCAATCAGATGGGAGCTCTCACCTGCCGAGCTTCCTAGCGGCACCATGCCTCTTCGGGCGCCTGGGGTCGCTGCTGACGTGATTGTTGCCGGTTCGTGTCACATGGGCGGCGTGTCGCTGGCTGTTGCGGGCCCGCTTCCAGGCCGAGTGCACCCTCGGCCTGTGGACCAAGTGGGGTCGAGGGTGGCAAGTTCTGCATCCGGGTGACCGCGGCGAAGGTCAGGCCAGGAGCCGAGGCGGTAACCCGCACTTGTACCGACCTGCGATTCTGGGCGAGAAGCCAGCATTTCTCAACCAGCGGCGACGCTCAATTGAAGTTGGTGCTCGCTCTCGCAGGAAGCGTTCCCCTGGAGTCCGATCAGAGGCTCTTCGCAATGTCGCCTATCCCCTCCCTGTCATGAGCGGGAGACGCGCTGCTGCTCGGTCGACCACGTCGCGGGGTCGACTGGGGGCCAGCAATGCACTGGTACTTGCTGCCACAGGCAGTATTCAGCAACTCCGGGCCCCTCCTTTGGCCCGTGGTGGCGCAACCCTGATGAACGGTGCGCACGGACGGCACGGCTCACCACTCGTGACTTCGGCGCGTATCCATGTCGATCGACACTGAAGGGTCCTTTGCGAATAGGCGCTGCGCGCGCTCCAGCACCGGATCGGTCCCCGTGTCGAAGGGCACCCAGAGGCGGTCATCTGCGTGCGAGGCGAGGTCATACCTGATGTGCTCACGCGCTTCCTTGATGCGTCGGTGGGCGGTGCTCTCGGAGTAGCCGAGGTCCTCGGCGATCTCCCTGAGCGGGTGTCCTTGCATCGACGCCCTCAGCGGCTCTCTCAGTGACGGGGGCAGTTGCCCGAGAGCCTGCGTGATTGACGCGACGGCGTGCCGATCTTCAACGACGTCGCCCGGGTCGGGCGTGCTGCTCGCAGGGTCTCTCTCACCGAGGGCCACCGTGATCGGTCGAGGACCGACGGTGCGCTTGTGGACCACGCCAGCGTCGTCGACCCCTCGCCAGCGGGTGTGCTTGATCGTCATCCAGGCGTAGCTGGCCCAACCTTCGGGGCTGGTTCGCTGGGGGTCGAATCGGTGGGCGGCGCCCATGAGTTCGACGAACATCTGACCGCGGGTGTCCGCGGCGTTTGGCGTTCGTCTGGTCTGGGCGTAGACCATCGGGATGACCGAGCCGACCAAGTCGGTCACGGCCTGCCGCCCCTCGGCGACCAGCTGCGGCCAGCGCGACGCGTCGACCCCCCGGAGGATCTCGGGCGGGTTCAACGGATCGCTGGTCGCAGCGGCGACGCCAAGGTCACGGGCCTGGCAGAGCGCCAGGATGGATGGGCCGTCCAGGACCGTCCCGGGGCTGATCGTCGGGTCCATGGGTGCGATCCGGGCCGACGCTCGGGGTTCCCGCACGGCTTCGGCTTTGGGCTCCACCGGCGCGGACGGCGTCGGGGCTTCCGGCACGTGGAAGTCGCGGAGCATCGGGGGGTTGGTCAGGTACTCCAGTGAGAGTCGGCTGATCCTCGCAGCAGCGGGCTGGGCCGACGGTTCGCCGACGAGGTTGGCGACCAGAACCGCCTGGCCGAGACCCGAGCGCAGCAGCACGTCCAGACGGACGTGGGAAGGCTCGGTGAGCTCCGGGCGTCCAGTGAGTTGCCGCACGGCGGTGCCGACTTGGAGCATGACCGCTTGGTCGACGCGGGTAGCGCCGAGCCGTCGGCCGTCGATCTGACTCAGCGTGGTCTGATGGGCTCGGGCGAGCTCGCGGATGTTGCCGAGGAGGGCATCAGCGTACGGCCCGGGCAGCGCCCCGGCGTTCCTGGCATCGTCCACCAGGGCGTGGGTGTCGCGCAGGATCGCCAGGTGCCCGAGCGCCACGCTGCGGCGCACGATCGGGGCGTTCTGGACGGGCTGCACGGCTGCGAGCGCGTCCTGCCAGGCCGCCAGGCCGACGCCGGCTGCAGAGCGGCTGGTCGGGGCGTGGATCGCGCCGTCGAGTGCCGTCTCACCGGCCAGCAGCCATGTCTTCGCGCGGTCGTCCGGCGTCCGGACGCGTACCCAGTGCACGAGTTCGTAGGCGACGTGGTTGAGCGTCGCCGCGTCGCGCTGCCGGTCGAGGTCGGTGCGCGACGCGATGTCCTGGCCGACGTCGGCGAGCGCCGCGCTCACAGCGCCCAGCGACGGAGCCAGGATCGGTTTCACGTCAGCAGTTCGCGCTGCGCCAGTCGTTACGGTGGCCAGCAGTGCGAGGGGGTCGGCTGTGGAGAGCGGGCCGAGCGCTCGGCGGATCGCCACCAGACTGGACACGGTCTGGGTCCACTCGGCCATCAGATCGAGGGTGAGGGGCGGCTCGACGTCCCACTCGAGCCGGGCGAGTTCCCGCCGGACGGCCTGCCACATGGGCCGTTACCCTCGCCGTCCGACAGTGCTGTCCAACTCCTTGCGGACGTCGGCCAACAGCACCCGCAGCCGGGCCAAGTCGGGCAGGTTTGCGGCGAGGGCCAGGTCCCAGGTATGAACCTCGAGCAAAGCGTTCTGGACGCACTCGAGCGCCGTCAGTCGTGTCAGTCCCGGGACATCCACGGGCTGGCTCGACGGATGAGCCGCCGCCATCAACAACGAGATCCCCATCGCCTCGTGGATCATCGCGGCCAGGTCGTCCCAGCGGTCAGCGGTCAGCATCGTCGCCTGCCCCAGCAGGAGGTCGACCTTGGCGATCGACACGGTGGGCATCGGCACTCCGGTCATGATCGTGATCCCTTCCTTCCAGTTGTCCTCGGATCATGGGCGCGCCCACCAGTGCCTTCGCCCGTACAAGTCACCAGCCGTGCGGGCGAGCGCCACTGTCCACAGGGCTCAAGGCCACGCCGCCGCGCAGAGGTGCAGGATCGGCGTCCGGCGTGGGTCGCGGTGGGCCGGACGGGCAGCACAACCGGATGCCGCGTCGCCGGCGGGGCGTCCTTGCCCGATCGCCGTTCGAGGTCCGCGAGCGCCTGCGACACCAGGCGCTCATAGCGGGCGCGCGTCCACGGCAACAGGTACGTCAGTCCGATCACCACGACGATCCCCACAGTGGCTGCGTGCTGGCCGGCGACGACGGTTTGCCCGACCGCAATGCCGACGACAACCAAGCGCATCCGCCAAGCGAACCCAATCAGCGGCAGCCGGGTCATGCCGTGGGCGAACCCGGCGGCAGAAGCGGCGAGCAGCTGCCACGGCCAGGTGAACCACTGGTAGGCGACGTCGAACCGTCCCGCCGACACCAGCTGACGCTGCCGCGCACGGGTGAGCAGCGCGGGTAGGTCAGTCCGTCCGATCCAGGTCGCCGGCACGATGAGGTGGCGGGATCCGGCCTGCCCGATGCCGGCGATCCGTCGACCGGCGACCAGGACGCGGACGCGCGGGTCGCCGGGCATCGTGAGTGGGGTCGAGGGGTGCCGCGCCCACCACATGAGGCGGACGATCACCTGTTCGGCGACGACCCCGGCGGCCGTCCCGACGACAACTACAGCCAGTACGCCCCACGCCGCGATACCGGGCAGGGCTTCGATGACCAGCAGCCACACCATCGCGGCGATCACCACCCGCGGCAGCTTCATGAGCACGCCCGCCCCGCGGAGCTGGCCGGTTCGGAACGGGTAGTCCGTTGACGTCGTCATGATGGTCCTCCTCGACCTCCCGATACTCCGGAAGCTACCGGTCACCACTGACGGTTTCCCTCGCCGTCAGCCCGCCCTCCGGAGTGGTCGGCTGGGCGGCGAGCTTCACCAGCCGTGCGGCTTCCTTGTCGACGAGGTCGCACCATTGGGCTGCCTGCGCCAGGCTCAGGCCACTGGACGCCAACTCCTTGAGGGCCGCGCCCGCCCGTCGTTCGGCGTCCGCGGTCACTGCGTCGCGTTCGGCCAGCGCAGTCATGACGGTGGCCGACAGCTCCTCCTGCTTCTTGACCAGGTCCGCCCGCTGCTGCCGCAACCGGGCGACCCGTTCCGCGGCGCTCTTGCGTGCCTGCTGCCGGATCTCGTTCATCGCCATCGCTCTCGCCCCTCCCGCGCCGTCGGCCGGCTCTTTCTCGCTCACCCTCCTAACGGAAGGCCGTCGAGCCTCGTGGACACCGAGCGACCCCCAGCGAGGAGCCGGCACCGGGATGACTCGAAGCACCCGAACCTCGCAATCACGCTCGACGCCGTCGACCCTCCGAACCGGTCCCTCAGGACTGCCGCCGAGCCGCCGTCTCCAACCGAGCGCGCCACAGCGTCCGATCACCATCCCCGCAGCCACTCGCCGACGACGACAAGCCCGTCCGACCCCCCTCGTAACCCCTCAACTTCGAGACCGTCACACCTGTTGCATCCAAGGTTTGCGCTAGTCAAGTGCCAATCGCACCAGCTGTGACACGAGCCGGGACGAAGGGGTCAGCGGGCGCTGTCCGCCGAGGCGTCGACGCCCCCGTTAGGCGGGCGTGATGAGTCTGCACAAGCTGACCGCCGGGGACGGGTACGATTACCTGACCCGGCAGGTGGCCGCGATGGACTCCACCGAGAAGGGCCACACTGGGCTGGCGTCCTACTACACGAAGAAGGGCGAGACCCCCGGCGTGTGGGTCGGCTCCGGGATGACCGGCATCGAGGGCCTGGACCCCGGCGACCCGGTCACCGCCGAGCAGATGCGGTTCCTGTTCGGATCGGGTCACCACCCCCTCGCGCGACAGCGCGGCGAGGCCCTCCCGCCGGACGCCACCGCCGCCCAGGCCCGGGACGCGATCCGGCTCGGCCAGCCGTTCAAGGTCTACGCCCACGACATGCCCGAGTTCCGGGTCGAGGTCGCCAAACGCTTCGCCGCGTACAACGCCCAGGTCGGCGCGCCGCACGATGCGCCGGTCCCCGCACAGGTGCGTGCTGCGATCCGCACTCAGGTCGGACGCGAGACGTTCCGGGTCACGTTCGGACGTGACCCCGTCGACGCCCGCGAACTCGCCGGGCTGATCGCCACGGCGTCCCGCCCGCAGACCACCGCCGTCGCCGGCTACGACCTCACCTTCTCCCCGGTCAAGAGCGTCTCGACCCTGTGGGCGCTCGCCGAACCCTCCACCGCGGCCACCATCGAACGCGCCCACCTCGCCGCGATCGGCGACGCGCTGCGGTTCATCGAGACCCATGCCCTACACACGCGCACCGGCCACAACGGCGTCCGCCAGGTCGACGTGACCGGGCTGGTCGCCGCCCGGTTCACCCACCGCGACAGCCGCGCCGGCGACCCCGACCTGCACAGCCACGTCCCCGTCGCAAACAAGGTCCAGACCCTCGACGGCCGCTGGCTCTCCATCGACGGGCGTCTGCTGTTCAAGGCCATCGTCGCCGCCTCCGAGGTCTACAACACCGCCCTGGAACGCCGCCTCTCCGAAGCCCTACCGGTCCGGTTCGCCGAACGGCCCTCCACCGACCCCGGCAAACGCCCGGTCCGCGAGCTCGTCGGCGTCGACCCGGTGTTGAACGCGCGCTGGTCGCAGCGTCGGGCGTCCATCGAGCACCGCCAGACCGAACTGGCGGCCGCATTCCAGCGCGAGCACCACCGGCCCCCGACCATGGTTGAGGCCCGCGCGCTGGCGCAGCAGGCCAACCTCGAGACCCGGCAGGCCAAGCACGAACCCCGCACCCTCGCCGAACAACGCGCCACCTGGCGCGCAGAAGCCGAAGCCGTGCTGGGTGGCACCGACGGCGTCCGCTCGATGCTCAGCGCGACCCTCACCGCCCGGACGCTGCGGCGTCCGGTCTTCGTCACCCGCAGCTGGGTGCGCACCCAGTCCGCTCAGATCGTCGCGACCATGGAAGGCTCGCGCTCCACGTGGCAGGACTGGCACGTCCGCGCCGAAGCACTCCGGATCGTCCGGGCCGCCGACGTGCCCCGCCGTCGCGTCGACGAGGTCGTCGCCCGGCTCACCCACGAGGCCCTCACCCGCCACTCCGTCGCCCTGCAGGCACCCGTCGACGGCATTACCGAACCCGCCGCGCTGCGCCGCACCGACGGCGACAGCGTCTACACCGTTGCCCGCTCCACCTGGCACACCTCCCGCCGGATCGTCGCCGCCGAGCGCCGCCTCGTCGACGCAGCCGGACGCCGCGGCGGCCACCAAGTGCCCACCCCGGCCGTCGAGGTCGCCCTCATCGAGGCGGTCGCGAACCGCACCCCGCTCAACCCGGGCCAGGTCGCGCTCGTCCGCGAGATGGCCACCAGCGGAGCCCGCCTCCAGCTCGCCATCGCGCCCGCCGGCTCCGGCAAGACCACGGCGATGCGGGCCCTGGCCACCGCTTGGCGAAACGGCGGCGGCACCGTCGTCGGGCTCGCCCCGTCAGCCGCAGCAGCCGCGCAACTGGGAGCCCAGATCGACACCCACGCCGACACGATGGCCCTCCTCACCCACGCCCTCAACCACCGGCGACCGCTCCCGGCGTGGGCCGAACGCATCGGGCCGACGAGCCTGGTCATCATCGACGAGGCCGGCATGGCCGACACCCTCTCCCTTGATCAGGTCGTCGAGTTCGTCCTCGACCGCGGCGGATCGGTGCGCCTCATCGGCGACGACCAGCAACTCGCCGCGATCGGCGCCGGCGGCGTCCTCCGCGACATCCAAGCCACCCACGGCGCGGTCCAGCTCAACGAGCTCGTCCGGTTCGCGGACCCCGCCGAAGGCGCCGCCAGCCTCGCCCTCCGCGCCGGCGACCCCGAAGCGCTCGGCTTCTACCTCGACAACCACCGCGTCCACGTCGGCGACCTCGCCACCTGCGCCGACCAGGTCTTCGACTCCTGGCTCACCGCCCGCCACACCGGCGCCGACGCCCTCATGGTCGCCCCCACCCGCGCCCTGGTGGCCGAACTCAACGCTCGCGCCCAGGCCCACCTCCACGACGGCAATCACTCCACGCGCACCGTGGCCCTCGCTGACGGCAGCCACGCCAGCGTGGGTGACGTCATCATCACCCGGCAGAACGACCGCCGGCTGCACACCACGGGCACCGACTGGGTCCGCAACGGCGACCGCTGGACTATCACTGCAATCGCCACCAACGGCGACCTCCGCGCGATCCACCAGACCAACCGGCAGACAGTGATCCTGCCCGCCGCCTACGTCAACGAGTCCGTCGAACTCGGCTACGCGTGCACCATCCACGGCGCCCAGGGCGTCACCGCCGACGTCCTGCACGGCATCGCCACCGGCGCCGAAACGCGCCAGCAGCTGTACACGATGCTGACCCGCGGCCGGTACGCCAACCACGTCCACCTCGAAGTCGTCGGCGACGGCGACGCCCACTCCCTCATCCGGCCCGAGGCGATCATCCCGCCGACCGCCACCGACCTCCTCGAACGCATCCTCGCCCGCGACGAGGACAACACCTCCGCCACCACGACCGCACGCACCCTTGCCGACCCGGCCAACCGACTCGCGGACGCCGTCGCCCGCTACAGCGACGCCCTCGGCTACGCCGCCGAACAGACCGCAGGCGCCGACCTCGTCCAGCGCCTCGAACAGGCCTCCGACGACCTCGTCGACGGACTCGCCGACGCCCCCGCGTGGCCCACCCTTCGGGCCCACCTGCTGTTGATCGCCGCATCCGGAACCGACCCCGTCCGGGCGCTCACCGAGGCGGTGCAGGCCCGCGAACTGGGCAGCGCCGCCGACCCGGCCGCGGCCCTCGACTGGCGCCTGGAACCCATCACCGGACGCGACACCCAGCCCGCACCCCTGCCCTGGCTGCCCGGCCTGCCCGTCACCCTCGCCCGGCACAACGACTGGGGCGACTACCTGCAACGCCGCCACCAACTCGTCGTCAACCTCGCCGACCAGGTGCGCAACCAGGCGCTGGCGTCCACCCAGCTCCCGGCGTGGGCGCCGGCGGGCAGTTTCCGTCCGGACGCTGCCACCGTCGCCGACCTCACCGTGTGGCGCGCCGCGCACCGGACTCCCCCCACCGACACGCGACCCACCGGCGAACGGCAATACGCAGCTGTGGAAGCCCGCTGGCAGGCCCGCCTCGACCGGCGCATCATCGACCACCTCGCCCCCGCCGTCGCCGAATGGACGCCGCTGCTCCACCAGCTGGCGCCCGCAGCCGACCGGGACCCCTACCTCCCCGTGCTGGCGCATCGGCTTGCGCAAGTCTCCGGCGTCGGTCTGGACGCCCACCGGCTCCTCCAGGCCGCCACCAACGACGGCCAGCTGCCCGACGACCACGCGGCGTCAGCCCTGTGGTGGCGGATCTGCCGGCACCTCACCCCCGCCGTCGCCACCCAGCTCGCCGACCAGCACAACACCGTCACCACCAGCTGGATGGCGGATCTCGAGCAGAACGTCGGCCCCGAACGATCCGACGCTCTGCAGTCCTCCCCGTGGTGGCCGGCGCTCGTCGTCTCGGTCGAGCAGGCGCTCGCCCGCGGCTGGCAGCTCACCGACCTGATCAGCACGCCCGAGGGTGCAGTCGACATCGACGACTGCCAGGGCCTCGTGTGGCGAACCAGCGTCCTACTCGACCCCCTCCCCGATCTCGACGACGTGCCCCCCGACCCCGCCGATGCCGCCCCGGACGAGCACTGGACCGCGCACGCCGATCGAGATCACGCAGTGGGCGCGACAACGGAGGACAACCAGATCGACGAGGTCGAACCGAACCTGGCCTTCACGTTCGAAGCCATCGAACGCCGGGTGATGACGCCGCCTGAGATCTCTTCCGCGGACTTGAACGCGCAACTCGACCGCGCCGACGCCTGGCGCGCCAGCACCCACACCCCCGAGCGCCTTGCGGCCGTCAACGAGCTCGCGCTGGAGTTCTACCAAGACCTCTACCGCGGCTCGTGGGCCCAGACCTACCTGGCCGAGCGCTTCGGCTCCGACATCGCCGACGACCAGGACGTCCGCCCGGGCTATGCCCCCGTCGGCTGGACCAGCTTGGTCACTCACCTCCACCGCCAGGGAGTCACCGACGACGAGTTGCTGGCCGCCGGGCTTGTGGTCACCGCCTCGACCGGACGCCTCATCGACCGGTTCCGCGACCGGGCCGTGTTCCCCATCGTCCACGACCAGAATGTCGTCGGGTTCGTCGGACGCCGCCACCCCCACGCGACCGACGTCGATCACGCCGGCCCGAAGTACCTCAACACCGCCGAGACGCTGCTGTTCCACAAGCGAGCCCAGCTGTTCGTCGCCGGAGCACGCCATCTGGACGCCGGCGGCATCCCCGTCGTCGTCGAGGGACCCGCCGACGCTATTGCCGTCACGCTCGCCAGCGAGGGCCGCTACGTCGGCGTCGCGCCGCTCGGCACCCACCTGACCAGCGAACAAGCCACCCAACTCCGCGGCTACGGCGTCGACCCGATCATCGCCACGGACGCCGACGTGGCTGGCCAGGTCGCCGCCCAGCGCGACTATTGGATCCTCACCCCGCACCTCCTCCAACCGCGCTGTGCCGCCCTGCCTGACGGCTCCGATCCTGCCGAACTCGTGGCCACCGGCAGCTCCCCGCACCTGGTCGATGCCCTCGACCAGGCTCGACCGCTGGCCGATGTCCTCATCGACGAGCGCCTTGCGAACCTGCCCCCCGTCGAAGCGGCCCTCGCCGCGGCGCCCGTCATCGCCGCCCAGCCCGTCGACGCCTGGGAGCGCGCCGTCCACACCGTGGCAGAGAGGATCAACGTCGACGTCGACGTCATCCGCTCCAGCGTCGCGGCGTTCATCCGGGCCTGGAACAACGACCAAGCCCGCGTCGCCGACCAGCAACTCGGACTCACCACACAGGTCCGGGACCGGCTCACGGCAGCCGCGAACGCCCATCGTTGGGAGACCCTCGCCAGCCGAATCGACCCCCGCCTCGTGGCGGACCCCCACTGGCGCACACTCGCCTCAACGCTGCACGACGCGCATTCCCGCCGCGTGGACGTGCCCGACGCAATCACCGTCACCCTCGAGGAGGGCCCCCTCAACCCGGACGCACCCGCCGCCGACCTCGCCCGTCGGATCGCGCGCATCTCCTACCCCGAACCGTTCAGTCAAGGCCCGGCCGATCAGCTCTCGGGACCTCTGGAGGACCCCCAAGTCAACAACAGCCCGAACCGCGACCGGAGTCCCATCACCCGGTGACCTGGTCTCGAGCTCAAGGGCAGACGGTCCCACGGGGAACGAGTTGCTTAGTCTGCAAGACCTCTCAGACCTCTTGACGTGTGTGATAAGCTAGAGACGTGGAAACGGTCAGGTATCGCGCCATCGCAGACGAGTTGCGTGCGCGCATCGACACGGGCGTGTATCAGGTGGGATCGAAACTTCCATCGATCGCGGCGCTGATGAACGAGTTCGACGTCAAAGGGCTCAACACCATCCGCGACGCCCAGCAGATGCTCGTCAACGAGGGCCTTTTGCGATCGGAGCAGGGCGTAGGGGTGTGGGTCATCGCCAAGACAGCCGAGCCCACGACGACCCTGCAGATCCTCGATGACCTACGCCACGCTCAGTCCGCACTTGGACGAGCCATCGCTCACCTGGAGGCGAACCATGCCTGACACTTCTGGCGCCCGCCACGGACTGCGCCTTGTCGAGGACGTGGTCGAGGTGTGCCTCGACTCGGCAGAGGAGAACATGGTCAGCGCAATGTCACTGCGGGCCAGCGCCCTCTTGGACGCCCGATGGAACGGCTGGGCACGTCCGCTGGCAACCGCGTCCGCGATGAGGGACTTCCTGAACCGTTGGCGATTGAATGACCCGAACGGCACGTGGGGCGACGCGACCGAAGAGGAAGGGCGGTTGGTCTACTCGAGCTTGGACAGCGACGAGCCGGACCTCTTCCCCCGGGCGGGCATGACGCCCTCAGGGGAACCGCTCTACGATCTCACCGGTTGGATGTGGGTCCCGATCAAGAGCGCCGAGTCGGGCGCCCCACCCGCGAGCGGATCGTCGCTCGCATGACGACAGGCCGACCCGGTGGTCACAAGCTCGGCGGACCGCGCGTCGGCACAGCGCTGGCGGCGCGAGGTTGCGGCCTCGCGACCGTCAAAACCGCGCACTGGGCTCAGCCGAACAGACCTCCGCGAGCATGGCGCCAACAGCTCGGCAGCCTGCGATGACGGACAACGACTTGCTCCTCATCACCTCCCTCACTGCGGTGGGGGTGCTGATCGGCTGCGTCGTCCGGTGGCGGCTCTCGGCCCTCGCCTACCGGCACGAGGACGAGGCCGGCCAATCCCATCCCGGCCCCCGCTGGTGGATCCCCGTGGCGACAGCGGCGGCCAGCGGACTCCTCGCCTGGCGCTTCGGTGTTGACCGTTGGCCACTGCTCTTGCCCACCCTGCCCCTCGCCTGGTTCGGCCCTTGGCTGTCCGCAATCGACCTCGATGTCCGCAGACTGCCGAACCGGCTGCTCGGCGTCCACGCTGCCCTCGTCGCTGCGGGAGTGGGCGCCGCTGCGATCATCACCAACGGCGCTGGGATCGCGATCCAGGCCGGACTTGGCGGTGCCGTTGCGTTTGCCGTGTTCTGGGTCCTCGACCGGCTCCGCCCCGGTGGCTTCGGCTGGGGAGATGGCAAGTACATCGCGATCCTCGGTGCCGCAACCGGCGCCGTCAGCCTGACCGTCGCGTGGTGGGGGTTCCTGATCGCGTGCGCCGCCGCAGTCGCAGCGACTCCCCTTCGTCGCCGGCGAACTGACTTCCCCTTCGGCCCCTGGCTCGCCGGTGGCGCGATTGCTGCGCCAATCTTGTTCGGATGACCCTCTGGGCGCACCCTGGATCAGCCGGCGGCGTCGGCGTCCACGATGGGATCCTCAGGACGGTCCGGGCGGCGCACCGTGAAGGCGATTCGACCGGCCGGCGCCGAGGCAAGCGGGAGCGCGTAGGAGAACAGAGTCGCGATGTCTTTCGGGTTCGTCGGATCAGGCAACATCTTGGGGTCAGTGACGCCCTTGGCGTCGTGGAACCGTGCCGACGTACTGTCACCCGCGAAGGTCAGCAGGAACGCCCCACGCGTCGGCACCTTCAGCGCCTTGACGTGCGCATATTCCGGCAGATCGAGGGCGGAGGCGACATAGCCGTCCGTGTCGATCGTGTCGGCGTCGATCCCGCCGGAGATGGCCAGCAGGGCGTCGCGCTGACGGGTCGAGGAGCCGGAGAACTGCCAGGGGCGGTCTGAGCGCCGGTAACGGCGCATGAGCTTCAGATTGCGGCCTTCGACTATTCGCGTTGGCAGCGAGTCGATCTCAGGAACGATGACCGCCCAGTCCTTGAGAGTTCCCTCGGCGATGGCCTTGTGCATGAATGCGATGTAGGGAGCAACCTTGAAGTTGTTCGCCCACCTGAACTGGCTGATGACGTCGATGAGGCCGTCGGCGTCCACGACCCCGTAACGAGCGCGCCAAGGCTTGGGGGCGCCCGCTTCGTTGATGTAGAAGAAGTCGCCGACGGTGGTGGCCGCATCGAGCAGCGTCTGTACAGCACTGAAGTGCTTCTTGTTCACGGCGTCGTCGTGCTCGCCCTGCTGGTTGAAGTCGACGACCTTCCCACCCTCACCCTGCTCGGTCAGCTCCGCGTTATACATCTTGTTGGTGCTGGTCGGCTTGAGGTAGGGAAGGCTCTGGTAGACGAGCGGTGGCACGTCCATCGGGCGGACGCGGGGGCGTCCGTCCTCCTCGAAGCCTTGGAACTTCCTCAACTCGTCGCGGAAATCCTCTTCGTCGCGGACGATGGCCTCGAACGACTTGTAGAGGTCAATGACTTCGTTCCTGGGCGCCGGCACGTTGCGACCGATGTAGAGCCGGACGAGGTCGCGGTAGCGCGGACGGTAGCCGAACCAGCGGCCCATCTGCATGAGGGTGTCGGCGGCGATGGTTCGGCGCGTGTAGTACGAGATCGTCAGGCCTTCAACGGTGAATCCGCGGGAGAGCTTGGCGCCGCCGACGAGGATCTTCCACACGTCGCCGGCCTGGAAGTTGATGTCGGCCTGGAGATAGTCCTTCTCGGCCACGCCGTTGACGATGACGACGGGGTTGACGCCCTGCTGGATCTTGTCGACTGCGTGCCCGATGTGATCCCGCAGAGCGTGGAAGTTGACGACGGTCGGAGCCTCTGGGGCTCGGGCCTCGGACACCGGACGGAAGTCGTGGGTCCACAGGTCGTTCAGTCGCTTGAGCCCTGCCGGCAGGTCGTAACCTGCCGAGTTCCAGACTCGCCGTATGTCTGCGGCAAGGGCCTCATGCTCTGCGGTCTTCACAGACTCATGCACGAGCATCGTGTGGTGGCGGAAGAGCTTCGGATTGCCGAGCGTCGCCGCGCGGAGCAGCTTGAGGGCGCCGGACAGGACGTAGGCGTCGAGCGCGGCAAGCATCTCCTTGTCCCGACCTGCAAAGTCGTCCGGCGCCGCGACGAGAGACCGGACGAATGCCTTCTCGTTGGAGTTCGCGACTGTCAGTTCGACAGGCCCGTCGTTGTCATCCTCGTCCTCGGCCGAGCGATCGAGGTCGTGGAAATCGCGACCGCCCATGTAGTCGTCGGGCGGGTCGAGGCTGACGATGAAGTCCTTGGGGAAGATGTCCTGGGCGTCCTCCGGGTCGACGAACACGTTCGCGAAGGGGGTCGCGGTATATCCGACGTACTGGGCGCGCTTGAGTTCGTCGAGCAACTGGGCGATGAGGCGGTTGATCGCGGTGCGTTCCTTCGCCTCTGCGGCGTCTTTCTTCGGACGTGTGGTGTTGATCGATGCCTGGTCTGCCTCGTCGTCGATGATCAGTGCCGGGATCTCCCCCAGATCGGTCTTCGTCGACTGCAGGTCCCGCACGAGCTTCTTCAGCACAGCGGAGTTCTTCTTGACGACGGCGATGCGAATGTCGGGCGTGTGGATGTTCTGCTCGTGGTAAAGCGGCCGCGCCGGATCGACGAGGTGATCGGTTTGCCGGAAGTCGAGGTACCCGAGGCCGGCCTTGAGGAGCTTGTAGTCGTCCTTGGAGCCGGTCAAGCGACGGATGCCAGGGAACCCGAGCTCCTTCGGATCCTTCCCGTAGGAGACGAACCTGCCCTCCTGCCAGTCGACGTCGCCATCTCCGATGTAGTCGACCGTCGCGATGAGCTCATGGTTGTCTCGGGCAACCCCGCCGAGGATGTTCTCCTCTCCGATGAGCTCCATGTCCAGACGGCGCTGCGTCTGTCCGCGCAGCAGCTCGATCGTGCCGGTGAGGACGATGACGAGCTTGTAGCCGGCGTCGATCGCCTTGGCGATCACACCCGTGAAGTTGGCGGTCTTCCCGGACTGGACATGGCCGACGACCAGGCCTTTGGACTGGTACGGGTCGCTCCTCGTGGGGTTGGCCAGGCGCTTGACCACTTCATCGGTAGTGCGGTCGAGCTCGCCGACGGCGTTGGCGCTCCAGCCCTTCCCTTCGAGGACGCCGCGGTAACCGTCCCAATAGAAGGTTCTCTTGGCGACCGCGTCGCTCGTGTACCAAGGGTCCCAGTCGGCAGGCTTGCCCGAAATCACCACGGCACCGGTCATGTTGACTGGAAAGGCGTGGTCGATCCCTTCGTGTGACTCGGGGGAGAACCCGAGGGCGTTCAGGATCGCCTTGCGGCGGTCGGTGGTGTTCGGTGCAGAGTCCGTCGACCAGGACGGGTCGTTCGCGGAGTCCCACTTGGTGAGCTGGATGTGAAACTCGTATCGGGCGGGCTCGTTCACGTCCGCCGAGGTGAGCTTCGCGACAAGGTCCGACTCAGTGAACTCGGCCGTGACACCGGCGTCCTCGAGCTCGAACTGGACTCGCTTGAGCATGGGCTTGGGGCTGGCCTTGCTCATGCTTCGCACAGCGGCGACCACGGCCTCGGTATATGGATCGGTCACGTCAGGCTTCCTGGGCAGTGGGAACGGCGACGAAGGTGTCGAGCGGCTGGCCGGGCGAGCCGGCGGTCCGGCCGGACACGTTCACACGGTAGGTCACGTCACTGACAAGGTCGCTGTGGGGCACGACCGAGCGCAAGCGCTGCCGGGTGACCGCGGGGAAGTCGTCGTCCACGAGGTAGGCCGCAGGTGTCGTGCGGAGCACGTAAGCGGTGGGATACATCGCCGCGTCATCGTCATCCCAGCCTTCGGAGGAGAGGCGGCTGACGAACCGATCGCGTGTGCCGGTCAGGCGCTCGCGGATCTCGTGGATCAGGCCGGGAAGTCCGACACCGTCGGGGTTGCCGCCGGCGCGGGTGACTTGGACGGACACCAGCCACAGGGAGCGGCCCGGGCTGGGTTCCAGCTGGCCGGCACCGTGGATCACATGCGTCCGTGATTCGCCGAGGGTGGTCTTGACCTCAGCGTCGAACGCGGGGAACGCGTAGTCGTGCTCCTCCGCGAGAGGTCCGAGCCACCAATCGATGACGGTGTACTCGTCGAAGGTGTCGAGAAGCGAACGAAACAGCAGGAGTTCTCCGACCAGGCCGATCTGCTTCTCCTCGGAGATGCGCGGTTTGGCCGCCAAGAGCGCCTTCATGTTCGTCATCGCGGCGGACGTCGCCGCGGCGAACGTCGCACCACCACGCATCGCCTGGACCACGGAGATCACCAGCCCGTACGCCTCGGCGTACATGCCGCGCGCGTCCAGCGTGAAGCGCGCCCACTCCTGGCCGTTCCGAACGTCGACGCCAGTGGTGACACGACGCAGCGAAGCGGAGTCGAGCACCATGCCCTTGCGTGGCGTGAGCACCGAGATCTTCTGGCCGGGGCCGTCGATGGTGATGTCGACCTCGGGAGAGTCGTTGACGTGGTGGACGGTGACCGTCCCACTGCGGAAGTACTTCTCAAGGGTGTCCGGGCTCAGTTGGTCCGTCGGCGTCGTCATTACGGTCACTCTCCTTGGGGACGCGCTGATTGCGCCTTGATCGCGGCCAGGAGGATGGCCTGCCAAGCGGCGTCCTCCCGCTTCTTCTTCGCGCCGCTGCCGGTACCCACGAAGTGGTCTTCGAGCAGTAGCAACAGCAGGCTCTTGACGAGAGGGGCGTCGTCGATGTCCAGGCTCCGGTGCCCGACGACGGACTCACGGTACTTCGCATTGAGGACGAGGCAGTGGTCGTCGACGTCGATCCTGTAGACCTGCGGCTCGGGCAGGACACGCCACTTGACGTCGATCGGGAAGACGTCGTTCGGCTCGGTGTGTTCGCCGAACGCATCCTTCACGATGCCGGGGAGGCCGTCGCCGGGAAGCGGCGCCTCGATCGGGGTGGCCGACCGCTGTCTGGAGATCTTCGTCGCTTGCTTGACGTGCTCGCGGTAGGTGGCGAGTGTCGTGCCGTCGGCGCTGCGGGCGTGAACGAGTGCGCTGCGCAGCTCGTCGTCGAAGGTGGTGCCGACCTTTTCCGGGTTGATGGTGACGTGGTTCTCCAGCTCGACCGTGAGGTCGAGCTCGACGCGGGCGAACGCGAGGTCGACGCTCGGGGATGCCAGTCCGTTCCACCCGCCCGCCTGCAGGAGCCGGTCGTTGCGGTAGATGTACAGCCCTTGGGACTCGACCTCCGATCGGCCGCCCTGCACGAAACCCGGACCTCGGTCCCGGGGCGGCCACACGTGGAGGCGGGCAGTCCCCGCGGCGTCACCGGTTGCGACGGGGAGGTCCTTGGGGAACCCCGGGCGTGCGAGGCCTCGGTACCCGAAAGGATCGATCGCCGTGACGGTCCGTGCGGCGCCGGGGTAGTCCAGCCAGACGTCGTAGTTCTCGATCCTCAGCGACAACTGACCCCGCTCCAGGATGCGGTGAAGCACGAGCCCGAGGTGATCGACCAGCTTCTGGGTTGTCCGCTGGACCCACGCGGTCTGCTCGGTCTCGCTGGACGACGTCAAGAACGTCTGAACGTCCTGCCATTCGACGATGGTCCCGGTCTCCATGGGGAAGTCGACGTGGGCCTTGGCAAGGTGAGCGGCCGCGTCTGCGCTGGAGAACTCCTCCACGACGGGACCGGTGTCGATGGTCTCTCGGCGCAGTCGGCGACCCACGGGGGGTGAGCCGTACCGCTTGGACCACACCAGCAGGGTTCTGGCCTGGCTCAACGATGCTGCCTTGAGGCCGATGCCGAAATGCCCGAGGTCGCGGCCCTGATACTGCCGTCTCTTGGCGTAGGTCATCGCGTCGTCGATTCCGGCGGAGTCCATGCCCGAGGCATCGTCGATGACTTGCAGTCCGACAGGCCGTGCCCCCTCCATCAGGAACCGCACCAGCACGTGCGACGCGCCGAAGTCGATGCTGTTGTCCACGAGGTCGGCGACGGCGGACTCCAGCGTGTGGTGGCGCCCGATGGCCGACGTGATCGACGGGTCGGGAGGAACGACCCTGGACGCGATCGGCTGAGGTGCGGGGTCAGCACCCACTACAGGTCTCCGAATCGGCTGTTGGCCACCCCGAGCTCCTGGGAGTTCTGTTTGACGGCCCGCACCGTGTTGTCGTCGAAGCCGTCGGCCTTCTGCGCCTCCACGGTCAGGGTGATGTCCAGCACGTCCGGTTCTGCGCCGCGCAAGAGGACGAGGATCTCCTGGGCGATCGTCTGGAGGTCATCTGACATGTCCCGGGAGGGGTCGACCACGTGCCTCAGGGTGAAGGTTGCGTTGGCCACCACCTTGCGCGGAGCCGGCCCTGGGGGCATGACCGGTGGCAGAGTGGGGTCAGGGCCGGGCGTCTCGCTCGTTACTGGCGGCTCTACTCTCTCGTCATGCTCTCTCCTGCGCTGGGCGACCGCAAGGTCGGGGCGCACCACGAGCGTCTTGTCGTCGAAGGGCCCGAACTCGGTGTCCTCCAACGGAACTGCCAGTCCGAGGAAGTCGCCGGTGAGGGAGTCGAAGCCTGTCGCGAGGGCGAAGCCAGTGTCGAGGAACGCCACGTCGAAGAGCGATTCCTCCAAAGCCCGGATGAGCACCGACTTGTCCCGCAGTCGGTGAAGGTAGGGATAGCGCGTGTAGTAGGCCCACAGCTCCGTGAAACCGATGAATCCTCGCGTCCACCGCGCGCGCAGGAACTCCTCCACGTCGAGTCGGACGACCCGATCGGCGACGTACGAGTGCGCGATGTCGGACGAGGCGAGCTTCGCCCCGATGCGCTTGGTGAGGTTCTTCTCCTGTCCGTCGGCGCGGACCTGCCCGACGACGAAGGGAGCTTGCGGGTCGTCCTGCACAGCGTGCAGGCCCCAAATCCATGTGTGCGCGAGGCGATCGTCGACCGTGCGGTTCGCCGACTCGAGCATGGTCTGGGCCTGCGCTGCAGCCGACTGCGTCAGGTCGAGTCGCGTCGTCTCGTCGAAGATCGAACTCCAGGCAAGGTACGAGCGCACTGCGGACTCCAACGTGCCCCACTGCTTCTCGTCGGCGGCCACTGCGACGATGGTGTTGACGTTCGAGCGCGGGGCATTGCCGCGCTGCCGGAGCAGATCGTGGACCCACTTCGACGCGCTGGAGTCCTTGTCCTTGCCGTTGTGGACGAACTGAGGTGGCACGACCACCAAGCGAAGGTAGTCGGCCTCGTCCACGTCGGAGGACGTCTCGGGGTGCACGACGTCCGCGATGACGTCCGTCGAGCCCTTGAACACGCGCTTGAGTCGAACCGCGACCTCGCCATGCACCGCATCGAGCGACAACTGAGCTGCGCGTTCGGCGGCGAGTCGGTTCAGGGACGGCTGGGTGTCGTACCAGAACCGCCCGTCCTCGGAGTAGTAGTGGGAGGACTTCTCTTGAAGTCCGTCGAGTGCCGAACCGATGTTGCCCAGAACGTCCCCCGGCATGGCCATCCCGAGCGTGATGCTCTTGCGGTCCTTGCCCTTGAGTGCTGCTTCGAGCGTGGGTGTGGCCTCGGCGAAGATTGCGCGGGCCGTCCGGAGAGCGAGCGCGCGATCGCCCAACGCGGGCCTTTCCTGGTCCACGGTGCGGGCGACCGAGTTCTCTCCGTCGATCTCGGACTGGATGATCGCGTCCCAGGCGTTGTCGAGGTACTGCACGATCTCGCTGCGCACAGGCTGAGCGTCCAGCGGGATCGAACCGGCCATGATCAGCGGCGACGGGTCGTGGCGCTCGTAGAGCTGGTGAACCACGTGACTCATCAGACGCAGCACGCCACGCGTGCGCTGGAACTTCTCGAGGGTGGACCAGTCGGAGTAGAGCCGATCCAGCAGCTCGGGATGGATCGGGTAGGCCGCCTTGATCCGCGACTCGTACTCGGACTGCCCGACACCCGTGGGAAACTCCCTCGGGTGCATGCGGTAGTACTCGGTGAATCGCCGTGCCGCCGTGGCGATGGTCGCGATCGCCTTCGCGTCTGGCTCCTCGAACAGACGCTGGCGCACGATCTCGTAGGACTCGGCCCGCGTCGCCGGGCTCCATTGATAGGCGACGCGGCGGATGACGTAGTCCAGGCGGTGCAGGGCGTCTCGGCCACGCTGTCCACCAACCTCCAGATCACTGGCTTTCGCGGCCTCGCGCTCCTGATCGTCCTCGTCGGTCTTCACGGGCCGGCCCTCACTGGCCGGAACCGACACCAGCACCAGGGTTCCGGGCACATTCTCCGCGGCCAGGGTCAGGGACTGGGCGAACGTGAACTGTGTCTCGAACAGCCCGCCAGGCACGGGTCGCTTGGGGTCCGGCGCGTCGGGGAGCTGGCGGGCATAGGCGACCCACTCGTCGATCAGGACGACGGCCGGGCCGAACTTCGTGAACAGCTCGCGCATCAGGTTGCCGGGGTTGGTGCCGGTGCGGTCGGCGTCGGCGACGATCGCGTACCCCTCCGGACCGCCGAGCTGCCAGGCCAGCTCGCCCCACAGCGTGTGCACCACGGTGCCGTCCGGCTTGCGGGACGGCGTCGACGGCGGGATCTCGTTGCCCACGAGTGCGGCCTTGCGCACCGATCGGCCCAGGACGTCGGCGTGCTCGCCGGCCAGCAGGTCCTGCACGCTCTGCGGGAACTCGTGCAGCGGCCGACCCGAGAACAAGTGCCACACCGCGAGCATCGAGTGGGTCTTGCCGCCGCCGAACGTGGTCTGCAGGTTGATCACCGGGTTGGCGGACCCCGTGCCGGAGATCCGGTCGACGGCACGTCGCAGCAACTCCTTGAGACCGTCGGTGAGGTACGTGCGACGGAAGAACTCGACCGGATCCTGGTATTCCTTGGCCGCGTTCCCCTGCACTGCCACCGAATAGAGATCTGCCGCGAACTCGGCATTGCTGTACCGACCCGAAGCCACGTCCGGATGCGGCTTGAGCACCTCGCGCCACGCTGGCAGCTCGGCGTCCGCCGTGCCGGGCAGCGCAGTGGCTGCTCGCACTGCTTTTCGAGTCTGCTGCTCGAAGTTCCCCCGGAGGATGTCCTGCCGCGATGTGCGGACGGCGTCGGCCTCGCGGACTGCGCCGATCGCGCGCATGACCCGCTCGATGGTGTCCAGAGCACGGACGGCGTCATCCGGAGGGAAGGGCTTGAAGTGTGCGACGTCGTTGCGTACGTTGCGCAACTCTCCGACGAATCCTTGCTCACCACGGGACAGGTGGTCGTTGAAGATGTAGCCGAGCGAGCCGATCGGCTCGGTGATGATGCGGAACTGGTCCTGCGGATCGGTGCGGGAGTACTCCTTGCCGCGGATGCCCCTCTCGGCATCCTTGGCCGCCAAGAGGACCGTCCAGTCCTGACCCGCGGGCACGAGCTTCGCGGTGACCCCCTCGATGTACGGGTCGAGCACTTCCGACAGCGACTGCAGCGCAGTTCGCACCGCCTCGATGTTGCTGGTCGCCATCAGTCATCCCCCCCGAAGTCGAAACTACCTTGGACGGCCGCCCCTAGTCGCACGCGACCGGCGGCCTCGGTCAGATCCGACCACGAACCACCGAGCAGGTTGAACAACCGCGCGTCGTCAGGGCGCGACTTCTGCGTCATCTCGTACAGGCGGTACGCCAGCCGCTGTACGGATTCGACATCAACTTCCGCGCGAGAGCCTGCCGCGGCCATCAGTCTCCCGGCCGAATGGAGCCCACCGTCCTCGGCGGACAAGACCCTTGCCAACTGCAGGGTGACCTCCCAGACCGAGATGCGGTGGTCGGTGACTGGGTTCCACGACGCCGGCAATTCTTGCGGACGTACTAGCTGGACCACACCCTCGCCCTGCGTGAGCACGCCGGCGTCCGCGAGACCCCGCACCGACGTGTTGTACGCGCGTGCCAGGACGTCGGCCTCACCATATGGAGCCTTCGCCCAGCCGTACTGTTCATACCACTTCAGGCAGAACCGGGTGTCCGAGTCGAGGTCACCCTCCTGCTCGGCCAGCACCTCGTCGAGCATTTGGTTGATCAGCGCGAGGGCCGTCTTGACCGACATGTCGGAACCGTCGTTCTCGACCACCCGTTGGAAGCCGGAGAACACCGCCATGCCCGGACCGATCGTCGCCTGCGCTAGGTCCACGGGAGCAATGGCACCCTCACGCATCCGTTCCAGCGCGGCTGGTAGTTCGCGCCCGAGTGCAGCGATGAACCCGCGGCGGGTGGTCTGCCCCGCGGTCACATGCCGAGGGCGAAGGACGAGGAGGATCGACGAGGCGAGGGCGTTGGTCCCGGATGCGATCATCCGGTTGCTCATTTCGGTGCGCACTGGCCACGTCGCCGTGATCGCCCATCCCTCGCGGATCATCCCTTCGAGTATCGTGGCCCACCCGGTGCTGCTGATTCCTTCTTGCTCGAGCTCGGACTGCTTGAACGCGTAGAAGACCGTGATCGGGAAATCCTCCGAGGCCCCCTTGCGGGCTTGAGCAAACACATGCTCGAAGCCCGCCTCAAAGAACTTCTCGGCACCGGCCCGCCCTCCGTGACGGTGTGGGTTCGCGACAAGTTCTTCGGCCTTAGGCACGAGCATGGACGCAAACAGCGCCGGATGGACGTCCCTCAGGGAGCGACGAAGCCAGACGTAGAAATAGTCGGAGAGGTCGGAGTAGCCGATGTTGTCGTAGTACGGCGGATCGGTCGACACGACGACCCCCTCGTAGTCGCGCGTCGCAGCGTCCGCCTGGACGGCTGATCCACCAACCCCAGTGGGCAGCAGTCCTACAGCTCTCGCCAGGATGTCGAAGCTGTCCCGAATCCCGCCGCTGGTCGATGCAAAGAAGTTCCCCTCGGCAAAGTCCCAGGCCATAGGGATGGCTTGCCGAGCGAACACGCCTCGCACTTGTTCCTTCGACGGGCTGGCATCCCATGTGGTGATTGACGAGTGGCGATCGGTGACGCGGTCAATCCCAAGGGCGAGGTAGGTCGCAACCGCGTCAGCGTATGCGTCCGCGCTCGTACCGCCGTCGGCGAGGCGAGCACCTGTCTGGAGCCCCGTGGCGATCGCGTCACTCCGGACCTTTTCGCGTGTCTCGCCCACAAGGTCGCTGAATGTCGTCAACGCCACCAACTGACGATTCGTGAACGCGTCGGACCAGCGTGGCATCCCATACATCGGCAGTCGGTCAACGTCGTGGTTCGGTGTCGGGACGAGTTGGTCAGGAGTTCGGCTCGGGCGATCCACCAGGGACGCCCGCTCGTGGATAGCGTTCGGTGCCAGGTAGATCCGGCGCCGGTTCCCCTCTGCGACAACTGCAAGCAGTTGGACACCGAGGCCCACGGCCTGCGCCTGACCTCGGAGGTAACTCGCCGGGGTCGCCGACCCGCATGCGATACATGTTGCGGTACCGCCGGCGACCGACCCGTCCGTGCCTTTGGCAGGAGCCCTGGACATTTCATGTCCGATCGCAAATACGATTCGGCGTCCGCCGCGTGCGTTGGCGTCGTCGACGACCTTGGGAACGACGTACGACTCCTTGCTCTTCTTTTTGCCGAGCCACCATGAACGCACTAACGGCATCTCGATCCCGCAGGCCGGGTTGGGGCAGGTAACAGTCCGAGCCCAGATCCACGCGAGCGTTGTTGCTGACGATTCTCTGCCGGTCTTGTCGTCGACGACCGCTGCATCGGGGTAGAGGTGTCCAATCCGGTCTTTGGCCTGCTCGCACATCCACGCGCCGTATCGCCGCACGTCCTCGGCAAGTCCGGTGGTGCGTGGCCACGCGCCAAGCTGGGTCTCGGCGGAGCCTGGGAACACGGGCGGCCGCCCCGCGAACTTCGGCGGGATCTCGATCAGCGCCTTGTTGATCAAAACGGCCACGGGGTTGAGGTCCGATGCGTAAGCCTTCAGACCGAGCCGCTGGGCTTCGAGTGGGATCGTGCCGCCGCCGGCGAAGGGGTCAAGGATCGTGGGCGGGTTGCCGCCGGTGGACTTGAGGATCTCTTGGTTCGCTTCGCGCAGGAGGGACTCATCGTTGATGTTCTCCCACTTCACCAGGCGTCGAATGACCCCGTGCAAGCGCTCGCGCTCGGCCCTCTGCTGTTCTTCTGTCAGCCCGGGATTCGAGGACGGGTCGTCCACGAGCTGTGCGAAAAGCACGGCCCGCGCGGCAGCCAGTGGCCGGCGCGCCCACCACAGGTGCAGCGTCGAGGGGTGACCGTGTCGGATGGACTTCTCCCGCGCGGATTCCGCGTTGATGTCCTCCAACGGGATCGACACCTCGATCAGCTTCCTACGGATCGGGGCGTCGGGCGTCGTCGTCATTGATGTCACTCCAAGTGGATGGGTTGATCCGATGCTAGTGGTCAGGACCGTCAGGGACCTTGAGGCCCGGCGACGGGAACGCCTATCGCCGGCAAGACCCGCGCCACCATGCCACCTACCGGGAGCCGCCGCGGAGCGTAGCGATCTACTTGGGCGGAAGTGCGCTTGTCTCGGCGTCCGAGAGTTGGGCCAGCTCGGATCGGAGGATTTCACCAATGCGCCTGGCCGCCTGTTGCATGTCCTCGTGCTCCCAGACCCTGAGGACTGTCCATCCCATGGCGACCAGATGAGCATCGGTCTCACGATCCCGCTCGACGTTGCGCGCGAGTTTCGTCGTCCACCACGCGGCGTTGTTCGCGGGTGACGTCTTGTGTTCCGGGCACCCGTGCCAGAAGCAGCCGTCGACGAACACGGCGACCTTCGCTCGCGTGAACAGGACGTCCGCCCGTCGCCGCGGCATCCCAGGGAGGGGGTGGTCCACCCGGTACCTGAGCCCGAGGCTGTGGAGCTCGCGGCGCAGGAGCAGCTCGGGCTCGGTGTCCCGCCTGTGCTGCCGTGCCATCCGGGCGGAGGTGGTGGGCAGCACACCGACTAGCGGTCCGATCGGCGTGGCGCCGGCGCTCGGCGTGGCGTTGGTGGTAGGCGGACTGGGTTGGCTACCCTCAGGTTGTATGTCGCCCACCTCGCTATCATGCCGGGCACGCTGATGCCCCAGGCACTTGATCGGGCGATTCGTACCCTTGACTTGTTCGCCGGCGCCGGTGGCCTGACCACAGGTCTGAGCCTCGCCCCAGGCCTGGAAGTCGACGCGGTCTGTGCGGTCGAGTTCGATCAGTCCGCCGCCGCCACCTATACACTCAACCATGGCGGGCGCGTCGAAGACGGTCGGGTGGTCGGCGGATCGGTGTACGCGGGGAGCATCCAGGACTGGCTTCACGAGGTCGAGCCGGTCGAGGTGGATCTCGTCGTCGGGGGCCCGCCGTGTCAAGGGTTTTCCACCCTCGGCAAGCAGAATGTGGACGACGATCGCAACTTCCTGTGGCGCCGGTACGCCGAGGCGGTCAAGAGGTCGACGCCTCACTACTTCGTCCTCGAGAACGTGCCCGCGTTCCTCACCTCTCCGCAGTGGGATGTGTTCCAGGACGAGCTCGAGTCCGGGATGCTCGCGGACTACAAGATCGAGGTCGACATCCTCAACGCCGCTGACTATGGCGCTGTGCAAGCACGAAAGCGCGTCATCGTCATTGGGCACCACAAGGACCTTCCTGCTCCCGGCCTGCCGACGAAGACGCACGAACACCGGCACCGCACGCTCGACGAGATCTTCCCGGACATCCCGAACACCGTTGACCGCGTCGGCCTCCCGGAGGGCACGGTCACGTACGGCGACGCGGACCGTCCGGGCGCGTTCGCGACGCGTGAGCTGCACTTTGGACGCTTCTACACGGACCTGTCTCTCAAGAGATTCGCTTCGATTCCCGAGAAGGGAAACCGCTTCGACCTGCCGGACGAGTTGCTCGCCCCCTGTTGGCGCAAGCACCGAACCGGGACGGCCGACGTGATGGGACGCCTACATCTCGACAAGCCGTCGGTGACCATCCGCACCGAGTTCTTCAAGCCCGAGAAGGGTCGCTACCTGCACCCCACAGAGGACCGAGCCATCACTCACTACGAGGCGGCCCTGATCCAGGGATTCCCCGAGAACTACCAGTGGGTCGGCACGCGTGAAGAGATCGCTCGGCAGATCGGGAACGCCGTGCCGATCCCGCTCGGACAGGCCATCGGTCGTCAACTCCAGAAGGCGTTCAGCGGCAACCTTGAAGCTCCGGAAGGATCCGAGGCGTCGCGGGCTGCCTGATCGGCCTCAGATCTTGTCTTAGGAGGCATGCTCCAAGCGGTCCCGGGGTGGGCCTCCGGTCTTCACGTCAATCTTCGGTCACGACGCAGCGACCGAGCTCACCCCACGCTTGGCCTCCGGCTGCGATGAGCGCGGCCTAGAGGAAAGCGTCGCGAACGTCAGCAACTCGTCGCCGCCTCTACAGGACCTCGCCTGTGTCGGGGTCGATCACGTCACCGCCGTCGAGGAGAGTGAACTGGCGATGGGCGGGATCTACGTCGTCATCACGCAGGAGTGCCAGCAGATCCGTCTCGAACGCTGCCTGGCGTCGCCCGCACGCCGCTTCGCTGGTGTGCCTGCTCTGCCAACTCCGGGCGGGCCACGGCTGGTGGTCGTCGTCACAGGATTGCTTGAGGCGTTGCCGCATCCGGTCGATGAAGCCAGGCAAGACGTAGCGGTGCCAGTTCTCGAGGAGGTCGGAGTTCGGCGCGTGGCCCGCCCGTCGGCGCTGGTCGGCCACCACAGCCAGCTCGTGGACCAAGTGCGGGTGCAGCGGCCAGCAGTCGGGGATGCACGCCCCTCCCGACGCCTCCCACACGTACTCCGAGTTGATCCACTCCACGACCTGATCGAGCCACAGCCACAGCTCCCACCGCAGCCCCCGCTCCAGACAGGTCGTCGGATCCCACGGACGCGGCAGGTTGGCCGGGTTACCCAGCTTCCTCTTCCGTTCCTCGCTGCCGTTCTGGGCCTCCCACAGATCGTGATAGGCCTTCTGGACGCGGCTGCCTGGCGCTGGAAAGCCCAGCACCAGCGGCCCGGGCGAACTCGTCGGGTCACCAGCCATGGCGTTGCGCTTCCACCAGGGCGGCGGCGGTCCGCGCCTCCACGTCCCGGACGCCGGCGTGTCCCGCGGCGAGTTGCTCGCGAAGCGCTCGCTGCTGGGCGAGGAGTCGTTGGCCGTCGCGTCCCTCGATGCACCGGTGCAGACGGGCGATGATCGGTCTGGCGTTCTCGGCGATGACGAGTGCCTGCTTGTCGGGCAGCTGCCGGAGCTCCTCGGGACGCAGAATCGGGATCTCCTCGGAGTGGATCGTGCGTCCCCTTCCGCCGCCCATCTGCCATGACGAACGGGGCACGCGGACGCGACCCACCAAGTCCGAGACCTCCTGGTTGAAGGACACGTCCTTCGAGCCTCCGAACCACACCAGCACGTTGGTGAGTCCCACGAGAGCTCGCGCTTCCTGCTCGCCGAAGATCGCCGCCAACTGCCGGAATGTCTGGGCCGCGTAGATGAACGACAACCCGAGCGCACGCTCGTTCGCCATCCGTGTCCGCAGCGTCGGAAGCGGCGCGGTCGACGGCAACTCGTCCAGGCAGGCTAGCATCGGTGGGCATAGGCGTCCGTGGCTGCTGGCATGGGCCTGCTGGAGAGCTGTGTCCAGGACATGTTCGGCCACGGCGGTCATCAACGGGGACGCCGATGCGTACGGATCCTCACGACCGAGCAAGTAGACGGTCCCACGCTCACGGATGATGTCAGCGATGTTCGTGGCCGGACGCCGCACTGACGGCACACAGCGGCGCCGGATGTCGTCCTGGAAGAAGAGCGACATGGCTTGCTGAACCGTGGTGATCGTGTTGGCGCTGGTGCGCTCGTCACCGCGCAGCGCACCTTGCAGGAGACCCGCCCACAAGGGATCGGAGTGGGGGTGTCGCCGCAGGATCTCCTCCGGCTGGGAGGTCGACAACGGCTTGGCGACCCACCCCAAGAGGTCATCGAGGGTCTTGCCGGTGAGAGCTGCAGCGTGGAAGAACGCCATCAGCACCTTCGCGGCCTCGGCGGCGTAGAACCGAGCCGCAGCGTCCCCCGATCCGTGGCTCGCCCCGTGGATGGTCCCCGCCGTGAACGCCTTCGCACGTCGCTCGGACACCATGCGGTCGACACACCCGGCGATCGGGTCCCACACGAGTTCCGGCAGGCCCGGGACGAGCCCGAACGGGTCGAGAACGACGCACGGGCGTCCGTCCTTAGAGCGTTCGGGGAGGGACAGGAGCAGGTCGTCGGGCTTGGTGAGGGTGACGAGGGCAGCGCCGGGGGCGTTGATGAGGGCGGGCGTCAGCAGGTCCAGCGTCTTGCCGGACCCCTGCGGGCCGATGACGCCGGCGGTCCGGTCCCACGGGCACCACAGCGCACCCGACCTCGGCTGGTGGCCGACGCCGATCCGCCAGCCCACTTGTGCTGGGTCGAACCGACTCGGCCGGCCGCGACGGCCACCGTCGATGGCTGGGGTAGCCGTCATCGTGTCACGCCTCTCCGCGCTGGATAGAGGTCGGGTCGCACGACATGTCGCACCTTCCACAGCCGGTCCTCCCCGAGAAGTTCGTGCGCTTCGGCAACCGTCGCCATGCCGCGCATCCGTGCCGGCCCCCACCGATGCCAGGCCCACACACCCGTCACGGTGAGCAACGTGGTCGTGAGGAGGCCCGTCAGGCCGAGCCATGCCCACAGGACCCCCGGGCTGGCCACGGGGTGGACGCCGGACAGCCCGGCAGCGGCGTCACCTGCCAACAAGCCGGGGAGACTCGTGACGAGATCGCCCGCGGCGGGCCATCGCCACCCGGCGCCGGCGAACCAGTTGGCGGACGACCGGCCCGCCTGGCAGACGGCGACCCCAAGAACGACGATCGCGCAGACGACGGCCAAAGGGATCTCCCACGTCCATGGGTACTGGTCTTCCACGCGCTCCCGCTGCATGACGGCTCCTTCGGACACCCTCCATAGCGCCTGGGTGGATGCGTTCGTGGACACGTTCCGGGGCAGCGGCGGCCCCTGCTGCGCGCGCACGAGGAGTCCGGCGGGAGCCCGGCGCGCGGGAGGTGGACAGGCAGGAGACAGCCCGCAATGAGTCTGCCAGTGGCCCGAGCCACTGTGTCAGGCGAACGAGATCATCGCCAGCCTGTCGCCTCGATGACGTGGGCAACTCCCGGTAGCCTATGGTTTGGCCTACCTATCGGAGGTGACGCAGCGGCACGGAGGAGGTGTGCGATGGTGGCGCGTTCTAGTGAACGTCCGACTGCAGAGCAGATCGAACTCGCCGAAGCACAGATCGTTGAGCAGTCCAAACGAATCGATTTCTTCCTGACTGAGTATTCCGTTGAGCTGCTCGCGCAGAAGGTTCGCGACGGCGAGTACGTTGTTCCTGCCTATCAGCGGGAGTTCACCTGGGAGGATCGCCGCAAGTCGCGATTCATCGAGTCCTTGCTTATGGGCCTGCCGATTCCTTTCATCTTCTTCTGGGAGATGCCGGATGGTCGACTGGAAATCGTGGACGGGTCGCAGAGGCTCCGCACGCTGGAAGAGTTCATCTACAAAGGATTCCGGCTTGGGGAACTTGACCCTCTGACTCATCTGTCGGGCTTCTGCTTCGAGGACCTTCCCGAGTCAAGGCAACGCAAACTCAAGAACCGATCGGTTCGAGGCATCGTCCTGAATGAGCACGCTGACGAAGCGGCTCGACTCGACATGTTCGAACGCATCAACACCGGAAGCAAGATCGCCAACAACGCCGAGATTCGTAGAGGAGCCCTCGCGGGCCCATTTCTCGACATGGTCACCGAACTTGCCGACACTCCGCTCTTGACTAAACTTGCCCCTATGCCCGCTAAAGCCAAGAAGGAGCGCGGATACGAAGAGCTTGTCACCCGCCTCTTCGCCTACGCCGACGGATTGGAGGACTATCGAGACCGGCCGTCCGACTTCCTCTTCGCCTATTCAAAGAAGATGAATGCGGAGTTTGCCCTCGATCCTCAACTGGCGGACGCCTACCGTCGCCGGTTCACAACCGTCTTGGACTTCGTCTCAAAGAACTTCCCATTCGGATTCCGCAAAACAGAGAAAAGCACCGCAACCCCGCGGACGAGGTTCGAGTCAATTGCCATTGGCGTTGACCGCGCCCTGATGGAACAGCCCGACCTCGTTGACCGCTCTGCGGATGAGCTAGACGTTGCTTCCTGGATCGGGCTTCCCGAGTTCCAGAAGATCACAGGCTCCGACGGCGCGAATGCGATTGGCCGTTTGCGCGGACGCATCGACTTCGTCAAGAACAAGCTGGTAGCGCATGGCGACGACTGATCTTGCTCCATTCTTTGAGGAGAGGTACGCGGAAATCACGGCGTATCTGGTCTTCCTGCAGAACGTCGAGGATGCGGCACGCGACGGGACTCCGCGGCTACGCGGAACGAACGCCCCGATCACGACCGAGCAGAAGAAGATCCTGAACTCGAGTCTCTATCTACAGCTCTACAACCTGGTGGAGGCCACGGTGCTTCGATGCCTCGAAGCGGTAGTTGCGGCGGTGGAGACAGCTGAGCGTCGTCCAAGCGAGCTAAGCGTCGGACTCCGTACGGAATGGGTACGAGCCATCGCACGAACCCACAGCGATCTGGGGCCAGACAAGCGTCTACAAGCAGCTCTCGATTTGTGTGACCAATTGTTGCAGCAAATGCCTGTCAAGGGGTTCCAGATCGATCCCGGTGGAGGCGGCAATTGGGATGACTCCTCCATCGAGAAGATCTGTGAGCGAGTCGGCTGCGGCCTAACCCTCACCCCCGACGTCTTTCAGGCGGCGAAGCGTCACGTGCGTGACGAGATGGGCGCGCTCAAGCTCGTCAAGAACCGTCGCAACGGCCTCGCCCACGGCTCGTTGTCCTTCGTCGACTGTAGCGACGGCGTGACTGTGGTCGAGCTCAGGGGGCTTGCGAAGGCAATCGGTGACTACTTGAAGGAGGCCGTCGACTGTTTCGTGGACTTCATCGAAATGGAGATCGCCAAGACGGACGCGGGAAAAGTTGAGGTGATCGCTTCGTGAGGGAGGCTGAGAACCGACCGTCCATCCGCGCAATCGACCTGTTCTGTGGTGTCGGTGGGCTTACGCACGGCCTCGCCCAGGCCGGGATCGAGGTCGTCGCGGGGATCGATATCGACCCGGCGTGCAAGTATCCTTATGAGGCAAACAACAAAGCTCGATTCATTGAGGGCGATGTCGGCGAATTATCCTCGTCGGACGTAGAGGAGTTGATTGGCGGCGGGGACATTCGCATGATCGCTGGCTGCGCGCCCTGTCAGCCGTTTTCGACCTACAGCAGGTCTGGTCGAAGCAAGAAGCGCGTTGACGACTGGCAATTGGTTGAGGCGTTTGGGAATCTGGTTAGCCAAGTCCAACCGGACCTCGTGACGATGGAGAACGTGCCCCAACTGCTCGATCATCCCGTTTTTGAGAAGTTCCTGGAAAGCCTGGAAGGATACGCGGTCGAGTGGTCGGTCGTCCAGGCAGTTCGCGTGGGGATCCCGCAGACCCGGAAACGACTGGTCCTCATTGCCTCGAAACTAGGCGCGGATGGCCTCGTCCTTAAGCAGGATGAGCAGACAGTCAAGACGGTGCGCGAAGCGATTGGTGGTCTCCCCCACATTGAAGCCGGGGAATCGGACCCTGAGGATCCGCTGCACACCGCGTCACGCTTAAGCAGGACAAACCTTGCACGTATACGTCACTCGAAGCCGGGTGGCACATGGCGCGATTGGCCTGGCGAGCTTCAGGCAGCCTGTCATAGAAGGAGCACTGGCGCGACATATCCGAGCGTCTATGGGCGGATGGCCTGGGACCAGGCGAGCCCAACAATCACAACCCAGTGCTTCGGCTACGGAAATGGACGATTCGGACATCCGGAGCAGGATCGGGCGATCTCGTTGCGCGAAGCCGCGATTCTGCAGACGTTCCCGCCGAAGTACGAGTTCGTGCGACCAGGTGAGCCAGTGCGATTCAGCGTGCTGGGGAGGCTGATAGGCAATGCCGTGCCAGTGCGTTTGGCAGAGGTCGTTGGGCGGACGGTTGTAGCGCACGCTTCCCGCTTCGGGCGGCCCAAAGTACAGGCTGACGCCGGATAGAACCCGGCTCTCTTTTGGAGCCCCACTAATCTTCGCGCAGCCCGTGTCGCGGACCGGGACCCCCTTGGAGCGGATAACCAACCAAGGCGAGAGATCGAGAAGAGCCTTGACAGCGGCCTACGAGTCGACGAAGCGGACCACGCGCCAGGAGAGGCGACCGTAGTACCCGGTGGTGAGGCTATCGATGGATACGCCGCTGCCGTCGGAGTTCACCATGCGTCCATCACCCATGTAGATGCCGACGTGGAACACGCGGCCTCCGGGGCTGTGGGAGAAGCCGATCACGTCGCCCGCCCTCATCTGGGCGAAGTCCCGCGGGATCACTTGGCCGCCGGAGTTGTAGGTGATGTCGTGGGCAAGGTGCGGCAGACGGACGCCGATCTGGGCGTACGCGTACAAGACGAGTCCCGAGCAGTCGAACCCGGTGACGACGCGTCCGTCTTGGCCGCCGGGTGAGCAGCAGATCCCGGTCGAGGGTCCGCTGGGGGTACCGCCGCCCCAGCTGTAGCGGCTTCCGATCCAGCGGAGGGCGGCGTTGACGGCGTCCGTCGCCGGACCGGTCCCGGTCAAGGGCGTGCCCGTGGTGGCTGTGTCGTCGGTGACGCACGAGTTCTCGGCGACGTCGCCACCGCTGTAGGCGGCCGCGTAGTAGAGGACGTCGTTGACGTACCAGAGCGCATGGTTGTAGGCGAACAGCGCCTTCCGGACGCCCTCGGAACCTAACAGCGCACCCGAGGCGACCAAGTAGTTGGCCGCGGAGTGGACACTGTCCGCATCGTCCGTGATCACTGCCCGTCCGTCGCCGTTGCCATCGACCCCGTAGGCGGCGAACGTCGCCGGCATGAACTGCATGAGTCCGCGAGCGCCGGCGCTGGACGTAGTGTTGTTGCGGCCGTGGTTGGTCTCTTCCATCCCGACACCCGCGAGCAGCGTCCATGGCACCCCGTACCGGGTCGCCGCCGCCTCGTACAGCGCCAGCACGGCGGCGGGGATCTCGGTCGGCGGGTTGTGAAGGCTCGCCTGACGAGGGCTCCCGGGCTGCGGCAGACTCGCCGCGGACGCCGGCGGGGTGCAGCTGCCGGCCGCGACAGCCGGGTTGGCGAGCGTGGTGATGAACAGCACCAACGCGAGCGGGATGGTGAGCAGGGCCGCGAGCGAGAGTGCGAGGGCCCAAGCAAGAGTCTTCATCGTGAGCTCGTTTCGGTCATCCCTGGCGAACTTCTAGCGTGCGCCGTCGATGGCCTGGTTGGTATACGTGAACGCGGCGGCCGCGGGGTGCAGCACGGTCTGTACCTTGTAGATCTGCTTGCCCACGCACCACAGGGCGCGGCCCTTGCGTTGGGTGGCCCAGTCGGCCATCAAGTGTTCGGCGATGGGGCCGAGTTCGAGGAGATCGGCGAGCTCGCGGGCGACGCTGGGGTCCTGGCCGTGGAGGATCTTCAGGTCGGCCAGGTTCAGCAGTTCCTTGGCGATCGCGGTCGCGGCCGAGGTGGATTCGCCGACGGTGAGCATGTCGCCGGGCTTGTGGCCGACGACGAACTGGATCTCGCCGTCACGGCGCGAGAAGCGCATGTCGGCGTCCAGGCTCTTAACGGCTTCGAGGCCGAGTCGCATCTGTTTCCACATCTCGTCGCGGATGTTGATGCGCAGATCCCCGGGGGCCTTGATCTCGCGCATGGCGCGTCCCCACGAGGACAGGCAGGTCAACGCGATGCCCATCGCCTCGTCACCCAGGGGTTCGAGGCGCGACAGCGAGAACGACTGGATCGGCGCCGTCCAGTCCACGGCGATGGTGGTAGGAGCGTCGAACAGGCCGGCCAGTGCCCCGGTGACCAGTTGGCCGAGGGCGTCGCGCAGCAGGCGGGTCTCGTCGAGGAACTGCCGGGTCGACGCATACCGGCACTCGGTTACCAACTGCTCGGTGGGGTTGGCGAGCAGCTGCCACAGGGCGGGGATGGTGGTCACGCGCAGGGTGTGCTGCCCGTCGATGTAGCCGGTCAGCTGGGCGAGGGCGGACTCTACGACGCGGGCGTCGGTGGGCCCGAACGGGACGCGCTGCTCGCCCACGAACTGGGAGCCGACCAGCCCGCGGATCAGGGTGAGCCAGCGTCGGAAGATGATCCCGGCGCGCCGTTGGGCTTCAACCCGGTCGAGGGTGTCCCATCCGTCGCCGAGCGGACCGAAATCGAGGGGGTTGATCCGGGCGCTCATGCCCGGTCCGACAGCGAAGGGCTGGACGCCGAACGCGCGGCACAGCGGTTCGTACTCGTCCTTCGGGTCGCCGAGGACGAACACCTTGTAGCCGAAGTCCATCATCAGGGTGGCGAAGTTCTTGGTGTTGGTGGACTTGCCGCCGCCTGGCTTGCCGAAGGTGATCACGTTGGGGTTGGTCACGGGGACGGTGTCGTCGAGCACCCAGCCGAGCGGGTCGGCGTAGAAGCTGCCCCCGGAGAGTTCGTCGATGCCGATCTGAGCGCCGGTGGGCGGCAGGGGCGGGTTCGCGATGAACGGCCACCACGCCGCTGCCTGGTCGCTGGTCATCCGGTACTGGGCGACGGGCGTCCGCGCGGGGTTCCAACCTCGACCCGGACGCCGCAGGCCGCGGCGCGGCGACGGATGGAACAGGTAGGGCTCCTTGCCGGGACGTTCGGGTTCGGGTTTGGTGGGCAGGTCGTGTCCGAAGTCGGCCAGAAGTTGGGCGGTGGAGCGCCCGCGGGGCGGCGTCCTCATTCGTCGGCCTTCCTTGTGAGTCCGAGGCCGAGGGGCAGGGTGGCGGCGGCGAAGCCCGCGTCCTGGGCGAGGTCGAGGCGCAGAGGTGCGAAGCCGGCGCGCCGGATGGAAGCGTCGAGGCGGCGTCCGAACTCGGCGACTCGCATGGTCTTGGCGACGGTGACGCACGCGACGGCGTAGGGGCGGGTGAGGGCGTGGCCGGAGGCGAGTTTCGCGTCGAGGCGGTGGGCGCGGGTGACGTTGGCGCGGTCGCGTGAGCGTTGCCGGATCTGGAGCCGGCCGCGGAGGCCTTCGCCCATGTCGGCGGCCCATTCGCCGGAGGCGGTCTGTCGGTCGGCGCGGCTGAACGGCAGGATCGGGAACACCACCGTGTAGCTGCGCCGCTCTCCCGGTTCGCTGGGGGTCAGCACCGGAGCCAGGGCGCCCAGGCAGGCGCCCCGGTCGGGGAGCTTGATGGTGGAGCTGATCGAGTTCCAGGCGTCGTGGGAGTAGTGCCGCATCGTCGTGTCGGCGCCGGAGGGGCCGGCCATCGCCCACGGCACTTCGGTGCACACGGCAGGGTCGGTCTGGTGGGCGGCGAGGGCATCGATGATCCCGGCGCGGTCGGCGGGGGCGAAGCCGGTGCGGACCGCGAGCGCCAACTGGGGCGAGGTGAGCCAGGTCACGTCGGTCATGCCCATGCCGCCGCGCAGCATCGCGGCGATCTCGTCAGCCAGGGCGTACAGGACGCGGGTGCGTCCCTCCAGACCGCCGCCGAACTCGCGGGCCTGCTTCGCGATCCGCGCCTCTGGGACCACGAACGTGACGAAAGCCTCGGTGCGCACCGCGGCGCGGGTCAAAGCGGTGGCGAGTTCGTCGTTCATCCGCCGGGCCAGTTCGGGGCCGTCGGGACGCCGATGCGCCGCGATCCACTGCTGCCGTTCGGCGCCGTCATCGGGGACGGTGCGAACCAGGAACACCACGTCGCTGATCAGGGACGCTCTGGCGGCCACGTCGAGTAGTTCGGTCAGGCCGCGTCCGTACTGGTCGCGGCGTTCGCCCTCGGCCATGCCGACACCGGGGTGGCGGATCGCGGCGGTCATCGCCCAGGTGCGCAGGCCGTGGTCCTGGATGATCGCGTAGCGGGTCTGCGCCGGACCCTTCGGAGAGCCGTCGTGGACCTCGATGCCGGTCATCACCCCGGGGAGGTCCGCGTTCTCGAGGGCCTCCGCCTTCCCGGTGGCGGCCTTGCTGCGCCACGACGTCCAGCCGAACGCCTTCCCGACGGCGAAGCTGAGGCTGGCGAGTAGCCAGCCCGTGGCCGACCGGCCGCGGACGGGGACGACGACCAGCACCGTCACCACGGCAGCGAGCGCGGCGAGTTCGGCCGCGAGCATCCAGCGTTGCTGGTTGGCGGCCACGAACACGGGGATGACCGCGAGGGTCAAGGCCGCCAGCCGGGGGCCGGTCAACCCGAAGAAGAAGCCGACCCGGTCCGGACCGTAGTCGTCGTACACCGCTGCCATGGCGTCACCCAGTCACTGAGAATGTGAACCGGGCAACCGACGGTGGCACGAGCCAATTCAAATGCGCTGGCACCGCAGCGCGTGCCTCATCGAAGTCCGAGGTGGGTCGGGTCCAGTCCTCCATGCCTGCCTCCTATGGAGTCGCGGTGAGCCTCGTGGTCACGCACCTGCATAACGGGAGGCAGGAAGGCCTCGCGGACAGTCATACGGAGTCGCGTAAGCACCTGGAGCGCAGTTTCGAACGTCTGCGCTTCCGTGGCGATCTCGATAAGCGCGACAGGGGGATGGCATGGCGGTTGCTGCCCTGCAAGTCGATGGAGGAGTCGAGATCCCACGCATCTCAAGGGGGTCGGGAACCCGGCCATCACCGCTCTTCAGATCAGAACAGAACCGAATACACACCCATGGAAGCCCCGCAAGGGAATGGGCAAGTGCAGTTCCCCGTCGCAACTCCAGCTCTTCAGAATCGGGGCACCAGCCAACCCGATGGGGCCGCACATCGATTTGACGAACGCCCACACTGGTCACACCGCCCCGATACCCGATCTCGTCAGAGCTGCTCGATCAGGAACAGCCGTGTCACCCCTACGCCAGTCGTGAAACGGTCGATGTCGTAACCATCGGGCTTGACATACCACACCTGAGAGAACTTCAGTGCGGTGCTGGCCGCCGCAAAGGCGACGGCGTCGAGCTTGGAGCCGGTCAACCCCACCTCGAAATTCGAGTTCGCCAATGCGTAGAACTCCTCGAAGCAATCCTTTGCAGCAGACAGGACCTCATTTGGAATACCGCCCGCAATCTGGTGAATCCGGCACGAGTGGAAGTCCCGTGCCGCGACATGAGCCGCCAACCGAGCCAGCTGCGAACGGGGGGTATCACCCGAAGGCACAAGGATCTCGACGTGATCGTAGTCCCGCTCCTCGAGTAGCGAGAACAGCCGCTCATGCTTGGCAGCCCCAGACGCGAGCAGAACTCGCCTCCGGCCGTCATCCACCTCGTTGGGGTGGAGTGCCACGAAGTGGTAAGGCTGCTGCTCGCCGGTCAAAATGTCCTGGCACGCCTGAAGTCGCGAGTAATCATCATCCGCGGCGCCCGCTAACCGTGCAGCGACATCCTCATTCAGAGGGTAATAACGCTCAGCTTCGGTGTACAGAACCAGAACCCGACCATCGCGGTTGAGGAGCTCGCGAATAGCTCGATAGATCCACGTCTTCGACAGTCCAGTTGTATCTACGACCCCCACCCCATCCCTTGGGGCCGGCAGTAGTCTAAACGCGTCATCATTGCCCAATGAGGCGATACGAGTACCCGAAGCACTCAGAAGTTCTGAGACCTTAGGTCCCCAGCCATCCAAGGGATAAGTTACCATGAGCGTCTGCTCAGGTGTAAACGCATCGAGTAGGCGTTGAGTCGAAACCAAGGTTCGCTCCTCGAACCCCCGTGCCGTGATCAGTGTGTGTGGCTTCAAGAACCCAAGCTGCTGTAAGCCCAATTCCTCTATAGCAGGGAACGGGATGGCCGAGAGCAGGGCGGGTCGGTCCGCCTCTGCCTCAGAGAGCTCATCCGCCTTGGGTACTTCGTCTTCGAGATCGTCGAACAAGGTTGGCACTGGCAAAGCATCAATTCCGTCGGCAGGTGCCAAAGGGCCGGACCGAAGGTCTGGGTGGCCTCCGATCCCCTCGATCAGATCTTCTTCAAACTCCGCCTGATCGGCGGCAAGGTTGCGCATCAGAAGGTCGCCGGAATCTTCGGGATGGTTGAGCCACTCGACGAGCGTGTCTCCTGAGAGCTCGAAGCGGTCGCGCTGCGAAAGGCCTATGGCACTGGCAAGTCCCAGCAATTTCCTGTAGGTGAGGGTGTATTGAGCAACAGGGTCTGAGTCGCGTGTCTTTGTGCGCGGCGCGTCGGGCCCGCTCGTGAGCACGAAGACTCCAGCATCCATAAGTTCCCGGAGCTGCAGAAGCTGAGCGTCCGTATCCCCTGACGTGACCCTAACGTAGACGCTGGCATAGTCGCGGAGCCGTTGTTCGTCCCGCCGAGCGGACTGGATGAGAAGTGCGTGTGCCGCCTTAGCCTCGATCGTTCATGGCGGAGTGAGCGACGCGTGCGGTAGATAGGCCGGAGTGCCTTCTGGCTACGGGATACTTGGACTTGCGACTGTTCAAGACCCCTGAAGCGGAAGGCACTCCGTAGGTGAAGCGTACTTCGTGGTCCACCGGTATGTCCGTGACCGGCGATGGTGGCGCGGTGATCGCCCACGCCGGCAGCATCGGGCTCAGGATGCTGGCCGAGAACACCGGCCTGACCGGCGCCCTATCGACGGCGATGGCCCGGCGTTCGTTCGTCCCCTCGGTGCACGACCGTGGCCAGGTGCTGACCGATGTGGCGGTGCTGCTCGCCGACGGCGGGGAAGCGATCTCCGACATCGATGTGCTGCGGCACCAATCCCAGGTCCTGGGGCCGGTCGCGTCTGCTCCGACGGTGTGGCGGGCGTTGGACGAGGTCACCGACGCCAGGCGGAGGAAGATCGCCACGGCCCGGGCCCGTGTCCGGCGCCACGTCTGGGCCCAGCGGACAGCGGCTGGTGGGGTTCCGGCGTCTCGGGTCGCCGGGACCGATCTCGGCAGCACGGTGGTGTTGGATGTCGATGCCACGATCGTGGTGACCCACTCGGAGAAGGAACTCGCGTCGCCGACGTTCAAACGAACCTTCGGGTATCACCCGATCGGCGTGTGGTGCGACAACACGGGCGAGTTCCTCGCCGCCGCGCTGCGGACAGGTCGGGCAGGATCGAACACCGCCGTCGATCACATTCAGGTCTTGGGCGAGGCGATCACCCAGATCCCGATGCCGTATCGCCGCCATCTGTTGATCCGCTGCGACGGGGCCGGAGCCTCGCACCTGCTGCTGGACTGGCTCCATGCGCAAGGCCAAGTCAGAGGCAGGACGCTGCATTACAGCGTCGGGTTCACGATCGGGGAGAACATCCGCCACGCCATCTCGCAGTTGCCGGCCGGGTTGTGGTCCCCGGCGCTCACCGCTGAGGGTGAGGTCCGAGACGGCGGGGACGTCGCCGAGGTCACCGGCCTGCTGGACCTGACCCGGTGGCCGGCCGGGATGCGGGTGATCCTGCGCCGCGAACGCCCCCACCCCGGGGCTCAACTGTCGCTGTTCGAAGCCCACGACGGCTGGCGCTACCAAGCGTTCGCCACCAACACCGCCGAGGGGCAGTTGCAGTTTCTCGAGGCCCGTCACCGGGCGCATGCCCGGGTCGAGGACCGGATCCGACACGCCAAAGACTCCGGCCTGGGCCGGTTCCCGTCACGCGAGTTCAGCATCAACCAGACCTGGCTACTCCTGACCATGATCGCCGCCGACCTGGTCGCCTGGCTCAAAATGCTGGCCCTCGACGGTGACCTCGCCAAGGCCGAACCGAAAGCACTCAGGTATCGGCTGCTGCACGTCCCGGCCCGGCTCGTCTACGGCGCCCGACGGCGACGACTGCGCCTACCCAAGACCTGGCCCTGGGTCGAGCACCTCGTGGCCGCGTTCGCCCGGATCGCCGCGATCCCACCACCA